>DLXG01000166.1 GCA_003448875.1 Anaerolineaceae bacterium | reverse complement strand
AGCACACCAACAATGTTTGGTCCCAGTACACGAATGCCGTAACTATTGGCTTTTTCAACCAGTTCGCGTTCCAGATCCTTTAAACCAACTTCGCTAAACCCGGAGGTAATGACAATCATCCCTTTGGCGCCTTTAGCACCCAATTCGTCAATAGTGGAAATGACTGCCTTTGCAGGGATGGTGATAATGGCTGCATCAATATTTTCAGGGATATCACTGATTGTGGGGTAAACTTTCAAGCCCAGAATTTCTGTTGCGGATGGATTAACAGGATAAATTTTTCCTTTATACCCGCCCTCCAGCAGATTTTTCAATACTGTGTACCCAATTTTTCCGGGGGTCGCAGATGCCCCCACCACCGCAATCTTACTTGGCCTGAGCAGGCCATCCAAAGCCTTGTGGTCCACGAGTGTGCCTCCTGAATTTATAAGATGATGTATTTGACTTCTGTCCTCTTTTGTGATATCGAAGATGACAAAGGTCAGAGCAGTACAAAGTTGTCTGTCAAACTGTTATAAGGATACCGCATTTGAACCGAATTTTGAGTTAACAAAAATCCCTTTTTTGAAGTATTTTCATCATAATTTACCTGAACATCAGACATTGTAAACTTGCGGATTTGCACAGTAAGGCAACCGCTTCCCGTTTAAACCAGCGATGAGGTTATCGGCTGCAATTAAAGCCATTTTTTGACGGGTTTGAGTGCTGGCGCTGGCAATGTGGGGGGTGATGATGACGTTGGGATGGTTCAACAAAGGATGATTGTCTGGTATAGGTTCGGGGTCAAAGACATCCAGAGCTGCAGCGGCCAGCTTCTTTGTTTCGATTGCCCAAAGTAGAGCCTCGTGATCCACCAGTCCACCGCGCGCGGTGTTAATAAAAATAGCTCCGTCTTTCATTTGAGCAAACCGCTGGCGGTTGATGAAATGATGTAACTGTGGGGTGTAATAGGTGTGAAGACTGATGAAATCGGAATCCTGAAGTAGCGAGTCCAGATCGCGATATTCTGCTTTTAATTCCTGTTCCGCCTGTTCATCTCGTTTGCGGGCATGGTAGAGAACTTTCATTGAAAATCCTGCTGCCCGCCGGGCAACTGCTTTGCCTATTCGTCCAAAGCCAATGATGCCCAGCGTTGCACCGTAGACATCCTTACCGGTTAACACATCCGGCCCCCAGGCTCGCCAGATGCCCTGATGAACCTCGCGGTCGGCCTCAACTACCCGGCGGGCGGCTGCCATCAGTAACGCCCATGCAAAATCGGCGGTAGTTTCGGTCAACACACCCGGGGTATGTCCAACCGGGATACCGCGACGGGTGGCGGCTTCAATATCAATGTTATCAAAACCAACTGCCATCTGGCTGATCACTTTAAGGCGGGCAGCCCGATCCAGTATGTTTGACTTAATCGGATCGGTCAACATGGTTAAAATTCCATCAACATCCTCAATTTTTTCCAAAATAACTTCCGGCGGAGGAGGACTCTCCGCCGGCCAGATTTCAACCTCGGCGATTTCGGCTATTTTTTGTACAGCAGGTGCATAAATTGACCGGGTTAACCAGACACGCGGTTTATTCATGGGGTGTTTTCTCCAGGGTTTGTTGAATTAAGTCCTGAATACGCGGCGCAAGTTCAGTAGGGTCGGGATGTAATCCCTCCAGCAGTAAAGCACTCTCGTACAACAGTTCAATGGCTCTTTGGAGAATCGGAGAGTCGGCTGGAACTTGAAGCATAGCAATCAGAATGGGGTGGCCGGCATTCAATTCAAGGATGGGTTTAGGGGGTTCATAGTTTTGATTGAGCAATCGGTAGACCTTGTGAAATTCCGGCTGAATTGTGCCCTCTGGAATGACCAGACGGAGTGGAGCCTGCAATGGGTGTGGCGAAAGGCGAACATCCGTAACCCGTTCGCCCAAAACCTTTTTGAACCGTTGAACAATTTCCTCGCCGTTCTCGGCCGGGGTTGTTGTGGATGTGGTTTCAACTGATCCTTGTTGAGGAAGTTTGAGATCCTCGCCGGCAGCATTAACCAGATCATGACCGTTGTAGCGGGGGATTCGAATCAGCACAAATGGATCAAGGGGATCGGTTAAAAAGAGTACATCCATCCCCCGTTTGCGGAAGATGTCCAGATGCGGACTGTTTTCAAGACTTTTTTGATGATCACCGGTTAAGTAATAAATACAGGTTTGGTTAGCAGGAGACTTGAGCAGATAATCATCAAGTGAAATCCACTCCGCAGGGTGGTTGAGAGAGTGATAGCGCAGAAGAGGCTGCAAGGCGGTCACAAGATCGGCATCGGTGGCGATTGCTTCTCGAATGCTGCGGCCGTGAGTAACCCAGAAACGGTTGTACTCTTCTGGCTTTTCTTTGGCAAGTGTCTTAAGGGTATCAATCACCTTGTTGGTCAGGATGCGTTTGATTTGCGCCATGACCCGGTTAGATTGCACCGATTCACGGGAAACATTGAGAGGCAAGTCCTCTGAATCCACCACACCATCCAGAAAATGAAGAAAGGCTGAGGGTAATAGTTCCTTAGCGTATTCCTGTATGAGTACTTTTCTGGCATACAGTTTGAGCCCCTCTTCTTTTCTAAGTCCGAAGGGGCTGCGCTCTGCACTGGCGGGAACATACAATAGCGCATAAAGTTGTACCGGGGCATCAATGGAAAGGTGAATCTTGAGAAGAGGGTCTTGAAAATCAAGGGTGAATTGACGGTAAAACTGGCGGTATTCTTCCTCGCTTATTTGTTGAGGAGGCTGCCGCCATAGAGAAGTTCGCTGGTTGGCTGGTTCTTTATCATTCCCAATGTAAATGGGGTAGGGGATGTAATCGGAGTGTTTGCGGATGATCTGGCGCAGGCGGTTTTCATCGCAAAATTCGGAGGCATCCTCTTTTAAGTGAATTTTTATGGTTGTGCCTCTTTCGGATTTATCCGAAGGCTCTACAATGAAAGTGTCTTCACCGGACGAAATCCAGCGGGCGGCTGAGTCGTTAAGGCGGTAAGAGCGTGAGTTGACCTCAATTTTTTCTGCCACCATAAAAGCAGAATAAAAGCCGACCCCAAATTGTCCAATAATATCGTTGAGTTTGACATCACCTTTTTGGGCAGCCTCTAAAAAGGCTTTTGCACCTGAATGGGCGATGGTGCCGAGATTTTGAGCCAGTTCCTCGGCATTCATGCCGATTCCACTGTCGCGAATCGTCAAGGTTCTCTGCTGCGGGTCGGTTTCAATCCATATCGCCAGTTCGGCTTGTGGGTCGAGTATCTCCCGGTTGGTGAGTGACTCGAAGTGGAGACGGGTCAGCGCATCGGAAGCATTTGAGATGAGTTCACGTAGAAATACTTCTCTTTCCGTATATAAAGAGTGAATAAGGATGTTCAATAACTGGCGCGTTTCAGCCTTGAAGGGCACAGGTTGCGCATAGATTTCTGATACCGGTTGAGACATCTTTCGTCCTCCGTATTTCTTTAATGTGAGAATAACGAAAATATATTAATCGAATTTTGTAAGATTTCTATCAAAATTCGATCGGGTACGTACCAAATTTATATAAGCGATTTTCCACTACCCGGCTTTTTTGCCGTAAAGTGCCATGTTTTGTCGAACGATTAAGTAGGGAACTTTCAAAGTGCCCATTTCTGGCAGGAGCGGATTCGAAATTTCCACATCATATATGGAAGTAAAAGCCTCGCGGGTAACATCTAAATATTTTCTCACCGAAGAAAGCGCCGAAAGGCGAAGGTGTCCGTCAAAGCGGAAGGTATCTACCCAGAGGGTGACCGGCTCCATAATGCGGTTGGGTTCGGTAGGGTCAAAATCGGGCGGTTCTTGATGAGGAGGGATTAAGTGATATGCGATGATCTGGTTGACAAAAACGCTCAACTCGGGGTGAAAAATCGGTTTTTGTTTGGAGCCGCCCGTCGGGATCAGCATTTTGGCGTTGAATAAGGTTAACACCTCCGGGGCAACATTTGTCCTCAACCACGTGCTGACCCGGATGGCTTCTTTCACCACTGCTTCTCCCCAGATCAATCTGCCCGGAATGTAAACCATTAATGGGACGATTTTTTCATCAGCCGCCGGTGTGATGACAACTTTTTCTGGTGCAGTCATCCTGTCCCTCCGTTTTCGCTACACTTTGACCGAATAACGTTCTTTGATCGCTGGAATGAGATATTCGTTGAAGGCACGTTCCTTATCATATTCCGGTGCCCATCCCCAATCCTTACGGGCAGCACTATCGTCTACATCTGCTGGCCAAGAGTCCACAATTGCCTGCCGGCTGGGGTGCGGCTTGAAGGTAATCTGTGCTTTTGGAAAAGCCTTTATTACGATCTCGTAGATTTCCTGCGCGGTAACGCTGAAACTGGTTACATTATAGACCAGATGCTTCAGGTTTTCTTTGGGTGCGCCTTCCAGCATTAGCAACGAGCGAACCGCGTCAGGCATTGCCATGAAGGGCAGGCAAGTATCAGGGCGGACAAAGCAGGCATACGAAATACCCTGTGCGGCGTGATGGAGCATCTCAGGGCCATAGTCGCTCGTGCCGCCGGTGGGAATTGTATCGGCACTGATTAAGCCGGGGAAGCGGATGCAGCGGAAATCAATGGTGTTGGGAGTATGATCGGCTGCCAACTGGCGATAATGGCGAGTGTAATAACGGCCGAGATGTTCGCAATACAATTTATTGCAGCCATACATCGTCGTGGGTTCAAGCCACATCCATTCTTTTATTTTTCCCGCGCTGAGTTTGGTTTCCAGATTGGGTAAACCATAAGCGGCAATAGAGGAAGGGTAAATGAATTTAACCGGCCGACCCTGCCAGGCTGATTGTTCAACTGCCAGCCTCAGAAGGTTCAGGGTGCCCTCCACATTAACCCGATGGGCAGTTTCAGGGTTGTACTCTGCTTTTGTGGAAAGGATGGATGCCA
The DNA here is from genome assembly GCA_003448875.1 of Anaerolineaceae bacterium. GTDB lineage: Bacteria > Chloroflexota > Anaerolineae > Anaerolineales > Anaerolineaceae > Bellilinea. The sequence continues at coordinate 763 of DLXG01000166.1, read as the reverse complement.
GATGATAAATGGTGCGGATTTCAAACTCAGCCACCAGCCTGCCAAGCAGCATTCCGTCCAGGATGTCCCCCTGTATGGAACGCAAGCAATACTGGCGCAGGGAGTCGTCCAATGGTTGCACATCCAGTGCTACAATGTCTACTTTGCCTTCTCTACCAAGATGAGTGATCAAGCCATGACCAATTTCACCGTTTGCACCGGTGATCAGAACCACTTCTTTGCGCATGGTATTCTCGCTTTCTCCGGGAAGGGATAGGGTGGGATTGGGACAAGCAAACTTGAAACAAAAGCGAATCAGTTTTCTTCAATTACACCTTAATTGTATCGGTTAAGTTCAACCTGTCACCTTACAAACGTCATCTTTTTCGACTGTCAAGGATTAGTCGGTCATTTTGGCTTGGAGTTTTTGTAAGGCTAACCGTTCTTTTTCGTCGTGTATGATTGCCAGTTGTTCCTTAATCTTTTCCCATTGCTTGCCGGCCAGAGGATACCAGCGCATGACAATCCAACTCAGGGTCAGCAGAATTGCCGGAATCAACATCCATGCCAGCAGGATGCCGTTTTCAGCCTGAGCAGTTTGTAATCCTTTTGGCAAGAGGGGATCATAGCCGTTTGCCTGCAAAATCCACAGAAATGCGGCTTGAGCAAGGCTGATGGCTGGCTTTGTGACCAGACTGTTGATGCCAGCATACATTCCTTCGCGGCGCAGGCCGGTACGCTGTTCATCGTAGTCAATAACATCACCGTTCATAATAGGAATGAG
>DLXG01000141.1 GCA_003448875.1 Anaerolineaceae bacterium | reverse complement strand
GGATTTGCTAATTTTTCGCAAATGGATTTGCTAATTTTTCGCAAATGGATTTGCGAGTCTATTGTCTGAACATTATTGTTCTCGGGTTGCAAAAGGGCAAGCAAGTCACTGGCCAGAGCAGGCAGATCAACCGTGTAGTGCAACACCGGTGCGCCGTTCACCTGCCGCAGTTCGGTCTTGACCCAGCGGGTGACCCGCTTGCGGCATTGGTCAATTTCGTACCGGCTCAAAGCCAGTTCCTGTTCCCACTCCTGGTAAGTCTTATAAAACACTCCCGGCGTGGACGAACGGCTTGACCAGTAGATACATTGCGACAAAAACAATGCCGCTCTCAAATCGCCGGTCAGGTCTATAAACACACGCGGAATCGTCAGGATATTGGCTTGACCGGCGATTGCCCGAATCAGGTTTATCACGCCTTGCATGTCATTGCTCATCCCCCCGCCTCCCAGTTCTGGATTGTCTGCATCCTTACCCTTGCCGTCATACCGTTCACTTTTCGCCTCCGGGAATTTGATTTCAGTTATTTTCGTAACAATTGAAATTTGCCGTTCAGAAGGCCTTTTTTGATCAGAGGGATACTGACATAGCCACCTATGAAAAATAGAGGGCTTGTAGGGCGTTTGGTGAAGTGAATGTATGCGTCAGCGTATGCGTCAACGTATGCGGAACGAATGCGGAGCGTATGCGGAACGAATGCGGAGCGTATTCAATGACGCATACACTCTCAAGAAATTGTTTCGATTTTCCACGACCGCTCATTTTCGCTCTCCCGTCCAGGTCAGATTCGGCCCGATTTTCGGCTGTGGAAGCAGTACTAAAACCCCGTTCTGGTAACTCTCTATGCCGTGTTTCAACAGCACCGCAACCAGTTCCCCCACCGGTACCAGCTGCGCCGCTCGCTTGATTTGCTCATGCAGATCGTCTGGTAAACGGTAATGAGCAATTTCTCTCCACAATGCCGGTGTTTCGTCCTTCTTCCGCCCGCTGCGCTTCGGCGGCTGCGGCGTCCAGCCGTTCTCCGCCCATCCCGCTCCACTGAACGGGTAGAGGGTCATCTTCACCCGCCGCTGACTTGCCGCAGGCTGGATTACCAACGTCCCCCGCTGGATACACAGCAAGCCGTACTCCAAAAAAGCCCGCGCCACTTCATCCGCCGTCACCCCTAGTTCCTCAGCAATCACTTTCACCTGCTCTCTCACCTCCGCAGGCACGCCACGATAGTGTTTGGGCTTATTGGACTTCTCCCACTCCCGCTTGCGCTCTTTTGATTTCTTCCGTGCTTCTTCCAGTCGCTGCGGGTCGCCGATTTGCGATAATACCGTCCGCCACATGGACGACTGCTCATCGCCCGGCGGTTTTTCTAGCGGATTGCGGCGCGGTGCTTCTTTCTTCCCCATCTTACCCCTCGATTCGCAGGATGACTTCCGCCAACCGGCGGTACTCCGCCGCTGGCTGGCTGTCTGGTTCGTATTCGAAGATCGTCTGCCCTCTGCTCCGCGCATCCCGCAGGGCCGTGCGGTCACTAATCGGCTCCAGTACCAGCGGGCTGAATGCTTTACGCAGGTCGTCCATCGAGGAACGCGATTCACGGGTGCGCTCCTCGTAGTGGGTCGGCAGTATCCCCGCCACCACGCCCGGCCAGCCTTTGCCTTTCAATTCCCGCACCATGCCCGCCATGTACTGCACTCCTTCCAGACTGGACGAATCGGGCAGGGTCGGAACGATGAGCAGATCTGCCGCCCAGACTGCCCTTTCTTGAATACCGCCCACCGAGGGGGCAGTATCAATCAGAATGTAGTCAGGCTTACCGTTGTTTACCAGCGGGGTGAGCATCCGCCGGATAACCGCCAGCGGCGCATTGGACGCATTCAGCATCGTTTGTGCCATATTGGTCAACGGATTGCCGGGAATCAGATACAGCCTGTCCCTCCCGCTGAAACGCATCTGCTGCCGCAACACCATCAAGGGGTTTGCACTGGGGTCAACCGCCGTAGAGAGCAGGTAGAACGCTCCGGCGCTCTGCTCCATACCCAAGAAGGTGGCCACCTGACCCTGCGGGTCGAGGTCAATCACCAGCACTTCCTTGCCCATCAGGGCAAGGGCATGAGCAAGGTTGACCACTGTGGTGGTCTTGCCTACCCCGCCCTTCTGATTAGCAACCGTAATTACTTTCGCCATCATCCCGCCTCCCCAAACAAACTCAACTGCGGCTGCGCTTTCTTCTCATGCGTCAACCAGACATCGAACGAGAGCAGATTGCTTGCCCGCTCAATCTCCAACCCGTCCGCTTCTTCCAAGAGTGCCAGCAGCCACGCCGGGGCTTTCTCACTCACCCGACCATAACAGGGTCTCACCCCCTTGCGCTTTTCATACAACGCAATCGCCGCTGCCAGTTCGTCCCTGTCCTCGATGCGATAGACCCGCCATTCGGTCCTGTCCATGTCCATTACCTCCGTCCAGCCATTCGATATAACTTGCTCCGCCGTGTCCATGCACGGCTACTAAATCCTCGATTTTCAGGTACACATTCAACCCATACGGCTCGCGCTTCCAGCGCAGTACCGCCAGCCCGTCCGAAAACTCCACTCCCTCGGCTACCACGCCCGTACCGCTCACTCCACTCGGGTCGCTCTCCCGCACCAGCACAAACCGCCGCATGGCTCATTTGCCCTCTAATAACACCCGTATCTTGCTCTTGCCCGCTTCGGTCAGCCGCCACTCGCCTGCAATTTGCTCGATCAACCCCCGCCGTTCCAGGCGTTCATACACCCCCGGAAAGGTCTGCTTCATGCGGGCGTGCAGCGGCGTGTGCAACCGCACGTAGTTCAAGCAGCGCGCCTCAACCGGTGTCAGCCCCAAGGCCTTGCAGCGATACGGATTGAATTTGACCAG
>DLXG01000245.1 GCA_003448875.1 Anaerolineaceae bacterium | reverse complement strand
TCCACAAGGTGTACGGGTTGCCAATTTCAAGGTGCCTACCCCCGAAGAACTCGATCACGACTACCTGTGGCGGGTTCACCGCCAGACGCCGGGCAAAGGTGAGATTGTCATTTTCAACCGCAGCCATTATGAAGACGTGCTGGTGGTACGGGTGCATGGACTTGTGCCAGAAACGGTGTGGAAGCGCCGCTATGACCACATCAACGACTTTGAGCGTCTGCTGGCCGAGGAAGGCACGCTCATCTTGAAGTTTTTCCTGCATATTGACCCGGAAGAACAGAAGAAACGTTTGCAGGCGCGGCTGGACGACCCGACCAAGCACTGGAAGTTCAACGTGGGTGACCTGAAAGAACGTGCCCGCTGGGCGGAGTATATGCAGGCCTACGAGGATGTGCTAAACAAAACCAGCACCGACTACGCGCCGTGGTACATCGTGCCGTCCAATAAAAAATGGTACCGCAATCTGGTGGTTGCCAGTGTGCTGGTGGATGCCCTCAAAGGGCTGAAGATGGAGTATCCCCAGCCAAAAGAAGACCTGAGTCAGGTAGTGATTGAATAAACTGACAGAGCAAGGCGGTTCAGCGGTGTTGTATCTGGTTTCCACACCCATCGGCAATTTGGGCGATATCAGCCAGCGCGCGCTGGATACCCTGCAACAGGTGGACTATGTGGTCAGTGAGGATACGCGTAAGACCGGTCTGCTACTGAAGCATTTTGGCCTTCACAAGCGGCAAATTTCCTTCCGCGAGGATAACGAGGAGCGCGCCCTGCCGCGCCTGCTGGAGTTGCTGAAAGAGGGCTATTCCCTCGCGCTGGTGACCGACGCCGGTACGCCGGGTATTTCAGATCCCGGCTATCTGCTGGTACGGCGGGTGATCGAAGAAAATATCCCCGTCACGGTAATTCCAGGCCCGACCGCGCTGATTGCTGCGCTGGTGCTTTCCGGTTTGCCGCTGCACAGTTTCACCTTTCGCGGTTTTCCGCCGCGCAAGCCGGGCGCGCGCCGGCGTTTTCTGGCAGTGGATGAGGACAGCCCGCACACCCTGATTTTCTACGAAAGCCCCTACCGCCTGCAAGCCTTTCTGGCGGATGCGCTGGAGGTGTACGGCGACCGGCCGGCAGCGGTTGCCAACGACCTGACCAAAATGTTCGAGACGGTCTACCGCGGCCGGCTGAGCGAACTGGTTGAGCTCTTTAAGAAAGAACCCATTCGCGGGGAATATGTGGTGGTGATCGCCGGCAGGCCTACTGTACCGCAAACGGCGTGAAGCGGGTGTGGGTGTCGAAGTAATCTTCGTTTTCGGCGCGTTTCAGAGCATTCACAATCTGGTAGGTAAATGGGGTCATAATCGCTTCGATACTGACCTTGAAGATGTAGTTGGTGAAGGTCAGTGTGGCGAACAGTTCCCACGGGAAGACCCCCGCCAGCGTAGCCACAAGGATAAAGATGACCGTATCCACACCTTCGCCGACCAGTGTGCTGCCGATGGTGCGCATCCATAAGAACTTTCCGCGGGTGAGCACTTTCATGCGCGCCAGCACGATGGAGTTGCTGAACGAACCGGCCAGATAGGCTACCAGAGAAGCCAGCACAATCCCCCCGCTGCTGATGCCGCCTAAAATGGCTTCATAGGCCGTTTGCCCGGCATATTCCTGCCAGGTGGCCTCGCCGGGCATGATGCGCACCAGCCAGAGGACAAATGCCGTCAGCCCCAGCATGGCGAAACCCGTCCAGATCACGCGCCGGGCGCGCCGGAAGCCGTACACCTCGGTCAGCACATCGCCGAAGATGTAGGAAATCGGAAAGAGAATCGTGCCGCCGTCGAAGGCCAGCCGCAGCCCAAAGATAGAAACACCCCAATCAATAATTTTGGCTGAGGAGGCAATATTGCTGATAATCAGCACCGTAACAAATAAAGCCATCACCCAGTCAAAGTAACGATAGGTTCGATTGGTATCGTTTTGCATAAAACCCTGTAAGTCCGATATGCTCTAAATTGATTTTGCCTGACGCCGGTAATTCTACCATTTGTAGGTAAAATTAAGCACAGAAAGGAGAACAGGCGATGGAACTGGAACTGGTCAGCATTGAAAAACCGGAAGAAATCAATTTTGTGTTGGGACAATCCCACTTTATCAAGACAGTGGAAGATATTCACGAGGCGTTGGTCAGCACGGTGCCGGGCATCCGCTTTGGGCTGGCATTTTGTGAAGCCTCCGGCAAGTGCCTGATTCGCTGGAGCGGTACGGACGAGCAGATGATTGAACTGGCGCAGAAGAACGCCCAAAAAATTGGCGCCGGTCATTCCTTCATTCTCTTTCTCGGCAGCGGCTTTTATCCAATCAATATATTGAACGCCATTCGCAATGTACCGGAAGTATGCCGCATTTTCTGTGCGACGGCAAATCCAACTCAGGTCATTGTTGCTCAAAGTGAACAGGGACGCGGCATCCTCGGGGTGATTGACGGCTTCAGCCCGCAGGGCATAGAAGGAGAAGAAGATATTGCCTGGCGTAAAAGCTTTTTACGGAAAATTGGCTACAAGGCCGGTTAAGAAGGTTTGAAGGGCGTGGGGAACCGCAGCGGTTTGAGGGACGTCATAAAAATGTCTTGTTGAACCAATTTGAACCGGGAAGGATGTGAAAAATGAAAAAATGGATTACTGCCCTCATGGCGTTGTTTTTGCTGAGCGGGTGCGGCGGGATTTTTCAACCGATGCCAACGCCGGATGAGGATACGGTTGCCACCCAGGTGGCAGCCATCTTGACGACGATGCCGACCGCTACGGCAGAAAGCGGCGGTCAGCCCACCCAGCCTTTGCCAACCATCCCGCCGACAGAAACTCCCCCCTTGCCTACCGAAACCACCGAACCGACCCAGCCGCCGCTTTCACCAACCGAACCGGCTGCCCAGCCAACGGCCGCCCCCACCGAAACCCTGCCGCCAACCTCCACTCCCACCATGCAGCCGACCCCCACCATCGCTTTCACACCCTCGCCGAACGATCCGGTAGCGCGGTTAGGCCCGGCCAGCTGGACGGATAATATGGACCGCGATAACAACTGGCCGACCGGCAGCGATCAATTTACCGAAATTTCTTTCAGCGATGGGGTCATGTTCCTGACCGGCCTGACCACTACCGACGGCTGGCGTTTGACATGGCCAGAACTGACCGATTTCTATCTGGAAATGACCTTCCAGACCGCGAATTGCACGGCAAACGACCGTTACGGGATGATTGTGCGCGTACCAGAAAGCCGCAATCCGAATCGGGGCTATCTGGTCGGTTTGAGCTGCGATGGAAAAGTCTCCCTGCGCCGCTGGGATGCTACCGTTGGAGCGAGGGGTGAAATGGCTAACCTGATTCCCTGGACTGCCAAATCGGCTGTGAAGGCGGGCAGCAATCAGACCAACCGCTTGGGGCTGATGGCCATCGGTGACCGTTTGATTGTCTATGTCAACGGTGAACTGGTCGGCGAAGCGCGGGATAATACCTTCGGCAAAGGTTATTTTGGCGTATTTGTCGGCGCACGTGATACAGAAAAGTTCACCATCAAAGTAGATCAGGTAAGATATTGGGAAAATCCCACACCGTAGAGGTGCTATGTGCAGGTACTGAGCGGAAAAGACCTTTTACCTTACCTTTCACAAATCCGCAACGATACGCCGGGCTTCCTTTTGGAATGTTCCCGGCGTTACGGTGATCTGGTCGGCTTCAAAGTTGGCCGCACACAGGTATATTTCATCAACCATCCCGATCTGATCCGGCGGGTGTTGCAGGATAATCATCACAACTACTCCAAAGACACCATTCAGTACAACACGCTGGCAACCATCACGGGCAGGGGTTTGCTGACCAGCGATGGGGAAGAGTGGCTGCGCCACCGACGGATGGAGCAGCCGGCTTTCGCCCGCTCCCGCCTGGCAAGGCTGGATCAGGTGATTGCGCCGGCACTGGATGCCATGCTGGAACGCTGGGAACGCCATCCCGCCGATGAGGTGCTGGATATTGACCGGGAGATGATGGCGGTAACGCTGGAAATTGTCGGACAGGCTCTGTTTTCGATAGACCTGCGCAGAGACGCACCGCGCCTGACTCAGGCGGTATTGACAGCCCTGGATCATGTGATTTACCGTGCTCAGAATCCATTTGCTCCGCCGGATTGGGTGCCGCTGCCCCGCAATCTTTCCTTTCGCAAGGCATTAAGCCAGCTGGATCAGGCCGTTTACGAAATTTTGGAAAACCGGCGGCGCAGCAGCGAACAACGGGATGACCTGTTGGGGATGTTGATTGAGGCTCGTGATGAGGAAAGCGGAGGTGCAGTCTTAACCGACCGTCAGATTCGAGATGAAATAATTACCCTGTTAATCGCTGGACACGAAACCGTAGCCAGCGCGCTGACGTGGTCATGGTATCTGCTGGCCCAGCACAACGAGATCTGGGAACAGATGCGCGACGAGGTTTCTCGCCTTTCTGCTGACCGCCCGCCCTGCTACACCGATCTGGAGCGGTTGCCCTTTACGGCGGCTGTGTTTTCCGAAGCCCTGCGGCTTTACCCGCCGGCCTGGTTGATCACCCGCAAAGCGCTCGGCGAGGACGAATTGGGCGGCCAGAAAATTCCGGCAGGCTCTTTGATTGTGATCAGTCCCTATGTGATTCATCGTCATCCGCAGTTTTGGGAAGATGCCGAAGTCTTTTTGCCCCAGCGGTTTCTCAACGGGCGTGAACGCGCTATTCCTCGCTATGCGTATATACCTTTCGGCGGTGGCCCACGGTTGTGTATCGGGAATAATTTTGCGATGATTGAAGGCAGTTTGATTCTGGCGGGGGTTACTCAACGCTATCGGCTGGAACTGGCTGCCGAAAGGCCGGTTCGGGTGGATCCGCTGGTGACACTGCGACCGCATCACGGCTTGCCAATGCGTCTACGGGAAGTATAAAGTTAAGAGTTGTATTAGAATTGTACAAGGGTACTGTACAAACCTTGTAAAACCTGCTATAGTAATAGTATGTACAAGGTTAGTACAACTTTGATTAGATAGTTACTAAGTACTCGACGTAAGTACCCGTTAGAAAGGACGCTGGCATGAAAACCATAACCGATTTCCCCGATGATCCAAAGTACACCATCAAAGCAGTGGCAGCCCAAACCGGCATCCGTCCCGTGACGTTGAGAGCGTGGGAACGGCGGCATGAAGTGCTGACTCCGCACCGCTCGGATAACCGCTATCGCCTGTATTCGGATCGCGATGTAGCCATTTTGCGCTGGCTGAAGAAACGGATTGATGAGGGTGTATCCATCAGTAATGCGATCAGTGAACTGCGCAGCATGACCCGCAACGGTGTCTGGCCTGAGGCAGTACCGGCCATGCCGGCGGTGGAACGTGTCAGGCCGGAAACCCCGCCGGAAGGCTATGCTCACGAGTTATACAAGGCCCTGATTAAACATGACGAGGTGCGCAGCGGGGAAATTGTTAAAGAGGTGCTGGCTGGCTACGATATTATGACGGTCTGCACGCAAATTTTTGCGCCGGCGCTGGTGGAAATTGGGGAGGCGTGGTACCGCGGCGATATCCGCATCACTACCGAACATTTTGCCAGTTCGTATCTGCGGGGCAAGCTGCTG
>DLXG01000203.1 GCA_003448875.1 Anaerolineaceae bacterium | reverse complement strand
TTGCTGATTGGACAGGTGATCTCTGTCCGCAAGCAGTCGAATGAGTTATTTCAGTCGGCTGCCGTTCAACCTGTGGTTGATTTTTCCACCTTGCAAGCCGTACTGGTAATCACGAACTTCCGTCCGGTTGACTTTACTCCGCTCATTCCCACCACAGTACCTTGATATGAAATGCTTGTCTCGCTGTTAGGGATTCCAATTTTCACGGTGTTGCTGATGCTGCAGCTGGCGATTGTCAGCCGGTTGCCTTTGCTGCAAGGGACTGCGGACCTGCTGATGCTGTTTGTCATCGGTTGGGCGTTACACGAGCGAGTCAAACATGCCTGGCAGTGGTCGCTGATTGCCGGCATCGTCGTTTCTCTGGTTTCGGCAACCCCCTTTTTTGCTCCCCTGTTTGCCTATTTGATTGTAACCGGTATCGGAAGGCTTTTGCAGCGTCAAGTCTGGCAAACACCCATTCTGGCGATGCTGCTGATGACCTTTATCGGCACCATGATTTATCACGGAATAACTTTTGTGGCGTTGTTTTTCATTGGAACAGCACTCCCTATTCAGGAGAGCCTCTCTCTGGTAACATTGCCCAGTACACTGTTGAATTTGATTTTTGCACTTCCCATTTTTGTAATCGTCAATGACCTGGCTCATTGGGTTTATCCGGTTGAAGTAATTTAGTCCTGAATATGAATGAGAATTCCACTTCCTCTGCACCTCAGTTGCTCAGCGGCTGGCGATTGGTCACAACCTACGTTGTGATCGGGGGGGTAATTGCCTTTTATCTGTTTCGCTTGTTCACCATTCAAATCTTGCAAAGTGAAGCCTATCTGATTCGGGCCGAGGACAACCGGACGAACATCGTGCGGCTTCCGACTCAACGCGGGCTGATTTTTGACCGCAATGGAACTGTTTTGGCGCGTAATGTGGCTTCTTACAATGTGGTAATCACCCCGGCGAACCTGCCGGCAGATGAAGGGGCTGTACAGGAAGTTTACCGTCGTCTATCTGCGCTGATCAATGTGCCAGTCAATAATGGCGAGATTAATCAGGAAACCGTGCGTAACTTTACGCCCTGTTTTAATGATTTGGGGATTGCCCAGATTGTGTTTATCGGTGATTCGTTGGCCCCGTATAGCCCGGTGCGCGTGAAATGCAACATTGACGAAACAACCGCGATGGTGATTCGAGAAAAGAGCGCAGATTTACCGGGTGTGGAAATTGAAATCGAACCGATTCGGGATTACCCAACCGGTGTGCTAACTTCAACAGTGGTTGGATTTTTAGGCCCCATTCCGGCTATTGAGCAGGATTACTGGGAACGCCTTGGCTTTGTGGCTAATCGGGATAAAGTGGGCTATGCAGGTGTGGAAAACAGCCTGAATGACATACTAATGGGTAAAAACGGACGACGGGTTGTGGAGGTGGATAACGCCGGTAAAATCATCCGTGATGTCGAACCGCCGGTTGATCCTGTGCCGGGCAATAACATCCATCTGACCATTGATGTGCGTCTGCAGGCGGCTGCCAGAGCAGCTTTATTGAATAACATGCAGTTTTACAATATTCGTGTGGGAGACCCGGACCGCTATACTCAGGGTGTAGTGATTGTGATGGATGTTCGCACAGGTGAGATACTGGCACTGGTTTCACACCCGACATTTGAAAACAACCGCATGGCCCGTTTCATTCCTGCCTATTATTATGAGCAACTGACCCGTGACCCTGCCCGGCCGCTTTTCAACCACGCTATCTCGGCTGAACATTCACCCGGCTCGGTTTATAAGCTGGCTACTGCAATTGGGGCGCTCAATGAGGGAGTGGTAACCCCGGAACAGGAGATCTTTGACCCCGGTGTGATCAAGTTGGAACAGCGGTTTGCTCCCAACGATCCTCGCCCGCGCTTTGAAGAGTATGTATGCTATACCTATAAAACGACCGGCGAAGGTCATGGTAATGTCAATTTTGTCAAAGGGGTGGGTGTTTCCTGTAATGTGTATTTTTACAAACTCGGCGGCGGCTATCAAAACGAGGTGCCAAATGGCGGTTTAGGGGTATGGCGTTTGAAAGAATATGCTCAGGCCCTAGGATATGGTCGAACCTTTGGAATTGAACTGCCGGGAGAAGCCGATGGACTGGTGCCTGACCCAACCTGGAAGCGGCGCACGGTAGGGGAGAACTGGGCTACCGGAGATACATATCTGGCGGCGGTTGGCGAGGGATATGATCTGGCAACGCCTTTGCAGGTGTTGGTATCGGTAGCGACGATTGCCAACAATGGCCGAATGATGAAACCTACCCTCATCCGCGAAATTACGAACAGTGAGGGTGAAGTGATTCGGCCGTTTGTCCCTCAGGTAATTTGGGACATCACCAAAGATCCGGTGATTAATATTTATGATGAAAATTTCTTTCAAACGGGTGAAAAGAAGACTGTGCAGCCTTGGGTTCTGGAAGAAGTGCGTAAAGGGATGCACTATACAACGGTGGAAGGTACAGCATCTTTGATATTTGCCGGCGCAACCTTTGACTCGGCTGGAAAAACCGGTACGGCTGAGTATTGTGATAACGTAGCCAGAGAAAAAGGATTATGTCAACGCGGCAACTGGCCCTCCCATGCCTGGTATGTCGGTTTTGCGCCTTACAACAATCCGGAAATTGCAGTGGTTGCATTTGTGTATAACGGCGGTGAAGGCGCAGTGCTGGCTGCCCCGGTGGTACGACGGACTATGGAAGCCTACTTTGAGCTAAAAAAGATTGATGAAGGTGAATGAAACGAATAAAATGGGCTGCTTATTTCAAGAACATAAGCGGGCAGCCT
>DLXG01000267.1 GCA_003448875.1 Anaerolineaceae bacterium | reverse complement strand
CGCTCCCGTTCAACTTCTTCCAATCGAGAAATCCACTCGCGGGCGTGGGCGGACGAGTCAATCACTGAATCAAGTTCTGCCGAGTAGCCGCGGCGGATGACGCCGCTGTTTTGCAACGTAGCCGGCGGATCATCGCTGATGGCGGTTTCCAGCAATTCCAATACCTCAGGACACTCGTGTAGATTTTCCAGCAGAGCGGAAAGATGCCGCAAATTGGAAGGTATCAACTGATGAATGCGGGGCAGCAGCCGCAGGGTCGAGCGCAGACTGACCAGATCGCGAGGGGTGGCATGGCCGGATACCACCCGGTTGGTAAGACGTTCCAGATCCACCAGCGGGCGCAAGGCAGACCTTAACTCACTGCGCAGAATACCATCCTCTAAAAGTTCGGCAATCCGATCCTGACGGCGTTGAATGGCGGCTATATCCAGCAGCGGTTTGCTGACCCACTGGCGAATCATCCGTTTGCCCATGGGGGTAACCGTGTGATCCAGCACACTTAACAAAGAGCCTTCGGTTGCACCGGTTCGGATGGTCTCAGTCAGTTCAAGATTGCGGCGCGTGGCGGCATCCAGTACCATGAAATCACTGAGGGTGTAGGTAGCAAGCCGTTTGAGCAGACGCAGGGCTGCCGGTTGGGTTTCCTGAAGGTATTGCAAAATGGCACCGGCAGCGCGAATGGCGAGCGGCTTGCCGCGCAATCCAAAGCCGTCCAGAGAGGCTACCTCAAAGTGGCGCTGGAGTGTTTCCTGACAGCGGCCGCTTTCAAAGCGCCAGGCCTGCCAGCGGGTAATATGCCCGGGCAAATTGTGATTGAGATCCATTCCCTCAGGCAGGATGATTTCGGCAGGCTGCAGGCGAATCAATTCAGCGCGCAGCGCGCTTTCTACTTCGCCGTCGGTCAGTTCAGTTGCCAGAAATTCACCGGTGGTAATGTCCACGTATGCAATACCGGCCCGGCTGTCCTGCAATACAATGCCGGCCAGATAGTTGTTGCGGTCGCCTTTGAGCAGGGTCGGTTCGATGACTGTGCCGGGAGTAACCACCCGTACTACCTCACGGGGGAACAGACCTCGAGTGGGTTGATCGCCGACCTGTTCACAGATGGCCACATGATAGCCTTTTTCGATCAAACGGGCGAGGTAGTTTTCAACCGCATGGTAGGGAATACCTGCCATCGGCACGCGGTTACCTTTGGCCACATTGCGCGAGGTCAGCACAATATCCAGTTCGCGGGCGGTGATTTCTGCATCCTGATCAAATGTTTCGTAAAAATCACCCAAGCGAAAGAACAGGATGGCGTGGGGGTACTTACGCTTGATTTCGAGATATTGCTGACGGATTGGAGTAACGTCTTCGCTCATTTGATCTTTCTAAGAGACGGTGGTTTATCAGGCTTTTGACCGTTTTGCTCTATACAAAAATCGGCGGAATATCTCCGCTTGCTGCGGCTAATTCTACCAAAAGAAACAATATTGAACGGTTGAAAAGCGAGAGTAACCCGAGCTGTGGTTTGGCGGGCGCCCTTATCCGCCGACTTTTGTACCGCACTCAGCGCAGAATTTGGCATTCGGCTGGATTTTCGCGCCGCACTTGGGGCATTGGTCGCTGCTTTTTAACTTGTGACCGCAATTGGGGCAAAATTTGGCATTGACGGCCAGTGGTTCGCCACATTCAGGACAGGAAGCCACAATGGTTTCGCGCCAGTTTTCCTGAGCCAGTTTTTTATCCTCGCTGGCCATGGCAGCATGTGACCAGACTTCCTCAACCGAACGAGATGCCTGTGCCGCGCTCATTTCTACACCCAAATCCGGCGCGCATCCTTTGCATAATCCGCGTTTTTGATTCCAGCAGGATTTCGCGCATACCCAACTGGAACAGCGCGGGCACTGCCGGAAATGCGGCTTAATTTCCGTAATGGCGGCTTCAAAGGCTTCATCGTGGGCTTTTTGCCACGCCGCTGAACGAACTTTTTCGCCAACTTCAGCGGCTGCTCCGAAAACTCCCCCAAACAGACTGCTGGCTGTATCCAGAGCGCTGCTGATCGTGCCGGTTTTCCAGGTTTTGAATTCGGTTCTGTAGCCTGTTCCGCAGCGATCACAGGTAAATTCGAATTGAAAGCCTTGATTGGTGCTTAAATCAGAATAATTACTGGTGAATTGAATTTCCCTACCCATCCCACTCCCTCCCCAATTATTTATTAACTTAATTAGCATTATAGCACTTAGCCAAGCGAATTGTTTGAGATTTATTCAACGGCCGGGTCTATTGCCCTTTCAAATTTGTGGCTTGAATTGAGGGCGTGGAAGCCCTAAAATAACCTTGTCATGAAGTTGTTTGGAATTGTTACGATTAGTTTCTTCTATCCAAGAGACATGTGGGAAGCCGGTTTTGTCGCCATTTTGTTCGGAGGAGGCGATGGCTGTTCCACGCAGGTCTGGACGGACGGGGGCTTTGTGGAAAGTCAGGCGCGGCATTATTATCAACTCCCATCCGCTCCAAGCCATTTGACGGCACTGGCAGTTGAGGGAGCAATGGTTCATCTTCGCTGGCGGGAAAGTGCGGAAAGCGATGTAACAGGTTACCGGATATATTACCAAAGCGCGGGAGGATTATCCGGCTGGGTAGATACCGGCCTGCGGAATTCGTTGTGGGTGATTTTGCCGTATAAGGGGTATTATCAGGTATGGGTTTCATCCTATGATCTTGACGGCGGAGAAAGTGGACCTTCCAATCTTGTGACTTTAGAAACCAAAGAAGATGCTCAACATCTTTACCTTCCGATAATTAGAAGATAAAATCTTGAAAAAGTCATGGACCACACAATGAGTGAAACTTCAAATCTTCCATCTACAGCACAGGTATTTGCCGATGTCGAAATCGGGATTGGAACATGGGCATGGGGTGACCGAATTTTTTGGGGCTACGGCAGCGGATATGATGATCAGGATTTGAGGGAGGTTTTTGAATTTTGCTGCCGCAATGGTTTCAACTTTTTTGATACTGCCGAGGTGTACGGTCAGGGGCGTTCCGAACGATTGCTGGGAAAGTTCATGGCAGACACAGACTTACCTGTTCGCATAGCCACGAAATTCATGCCGTTCCCGTGGCGGCTGACGAAAAATTCTCTGCGCCGGGCTCTGCAGGCCAGTCTCAAGCGGCTGGGGCGCAGCAAGGTTGAGCTGTATCAAATTCACTGGCCTTTTCCACCGGTTCGGATTGAAACGTGGATGGAAGCCCTTGCAGAAGCCGTGCAGGATGGGCTGGTGGAAGCGGTCGGTGTTTCCAACTATGACCGCGCTCAAACCCAACGGGCTTTTGAAAGTTTGGCAAGGCTGGGTGTGCGGTTAGCCTCGAATCAGGTTGAGTATCACCTGTTAAACCGTAAAGTGGAGAAGAATGGCTTGTTGCGCCAGTGTCAGGAATTGGGAGTGCAGTTGATTGCCTACAGTCCGCTGGCACAGGGTGCTTTGACCGGTAAGTACACCCCTCAGAATCCCATGCGCGGTTTTCGCGAAAGACGGTACAACCGCCGCCTGCTGGAGCAGATCCAGCCGCTCATCCAAAAAATGAGGCAAATTGGACAGGAACACGGCGGTAAAACACCCTCTCAGGTGGCGATCAACTGGGTGATCTGTAAAGGTGCGCTGCCCATTCCCGGTATCAAGAATATGCGTCAGGCCGAGGATAATCTCGGGGCTGTCGGTTGGCGCTTGACAGAGGATGAAGTGGCTATCCTTGATGAATTGAGTGATCGCGTAACAGCAGGTTAATCCGTAAGTCTTGGGTTATAATTGCGCGCATGAATAACGAAAAACAAGCCCACTTCATCCCTTTTCATGCGATCAATGAATTTATGCTGCCTGAATACCGTTTGAAATTACTGCAGGAGGTATTCGGCAATTTTGATCGTCTTTCCGATCAACGCCAATCGGCCATCAACCGCTTGGTAAAAAAACACGTCAAAGTAGCCGGTTTTCGCAACAGCGTCCTTGCACCAGCCACCTTGAAGAGCCGTGCCGCTGTTTCAGCCTTTGAACGTTCGCCAGAGATGGTGGCTCAGATTTGCCAGGCCTGGTTTGAACTGCACACAGACCTGGCCGCCAGAGTGGTGGACTTTTTGAAAACGCGGGGCTGGGAGGTGTTACCGGTTGAAGCAGACCGTTCGGTGCTGCCCGGCTTCTTAACCCGCTGGCCTGAAAAAGATAATTTTGTCGCCCTCGATGACGCCTTTGCCCAAACCTACCCGGAAGACACCACTCATGAATATGACCTGAACATGATGATTGTGTGGGTTAGTGGGCGTTTGCCGGTAGAACTGGTTGGAGAGGATGATACGAAGCCGGAAGTAAGTATTGAGGGGGAGGGTTAAGCCCTCAATTCATTCCTTCTTCTCCGTCATCTTCTTCCCAATTGATATTCTCTATCTCGGGATTTAGATCGGTTGCTGGCTGTACTTCGATATCGGAAAACAGGCCGTTTTGTTGAGCAGCGACAATGCGCCGTTTGACAAGTTCCAGCAATGCCAGAAAGGTCACCACTACCTCAACCCTGCTGATGTTAGGTTGCAATAAGGAACGGAAGGTAGTCATT
>DLXG01000238.1 GCA_003448875.1 Anaerolineaceae bacterium | reverse complement strand
AGTAATCGGGGGTGGCGGTGGGCGGCTCAGTCGGCTGGGGTGTGGCCGAGGGGATCGGCACGAAAGGCTCGGTCGGCCGCGCCTGTTCGGTCTGGGTGAACTGCGCCTGAATGGTCTGGACCGCCTCGGTAGCGGCCGCGTTGAGGGTGGCCTGGAAGGCCAGCGGATCGGGGGTTGGCTCACCCCCGCCCAGAATACCGCAGCCGCTGGCGAGGGAAACCAGCAAGACACTCAGCGCCAGAAGGGGAAGAACTCGTTTGCGGGGCATGGAAACTCTCCTTGATTGATTTCAAAATTCGGCATGTGCTTTTTTTAAGACGATTTTAATGCAAATTTTGTTCCGGTAGAAAAGCGGGTTATTTTACCATTCTATACAGGTTAAACAAAAAATACCAGCCCCCAAACGAATGATTCAGGGCTGGCTGAATGACGGGGCAGAGGCTCAGTCGTCAGGGGTTATGCTGGGCGGCCGATTCCAGAGAACGCAGGCGGCCGTTGTACGGCTGGGTTTCTTCGATGTCCAGACGGTATCCCATCCCGCGGATGGTTTTGATAAAGCGCGGGTGGCGCGGGTCATCCTCAATGGCCTGCCTGAGCCACGAGATGTGCACATCCAGCGTGCGGGTATCGCCGGTGTAGTGGGTTTCCCAAACCCGGCTGAAGAGCACCTCGCGTTCGATGACCTGCCCGGCGTGCTCCATCAATTCTTTCAGCAGGCGCACCAGCCGCGGGGTCAGCACGGCTTGATGGTCGAGGCAGCGCACCGAGCGCTTCTTGAGATCGAGTGAAATGGGGCCGGCGCGCAGGACGTTTTTCTGTTCCTGCGGCAGGAAGGGCTTCATGCGGTTGAGCAGTTTTTGCAGGGTGAAGGGCAGGTGCAGCACCACGTCGGCGGGAATGTCGTTGCCGGGGGTGGCGGCATCCAGAATCAGGATGATCGGCACGGTTGGGGCCTGTTCGCGCAGGGCAGTACAAATCCGTTTGCCGCTGGTGCGCATCGAGGCCGCATCCAGAATGATCAGGTGCGGCAGACTTTCGCGAATGCGCTCCAGCGCGGCACTGCCGCTGGCGACGGTTTCGACCGAGAAGTTCTTTTTTGTCAGTCCCGGTAAAAATGAATTGCGGTCCGGGCGTTTTCCTTCAATCAGCAGTATGTGAATGTTTTCCTGCATGTTCCTGTTACCACCGTGTCAGAGAAATGTTTTGCCTGAAAAAAAGCACCGGCTCAGGTGGGATGATGAAGTGCCGTTAACTGTGCTTACCGCTAAGGCTCCAAATCAGGTTCGTGACCGAACCGGGTTTGGATTTTATCAGAATTTTGCGAGTTTAACTGTGATGACCGGACAATCATTTTGTTAAGATTGATTGAACACCCCGTTTGACATCTGTCCGGCAAACTTCCCGGCGGCTGGTTCATTCATTTGGAGGATGAACAGACTCACCCGGACGGCTTTTAGCAGGCGATTTTCATCTCCGCCTGTGATAAAAAGAAATAAGTACACTCCAACTGGTAAGGTGCATTGAAGAATAATTCCCGCTGAGCCTGAAGCGGGAAGACGAATTGGGTAGATACTTGCATTATACCTTAAGAACTTAAGAAAAGGTAAGAATCCAAAAATGTTAACATTTAAATGTTTCCGGTTGTGGAGTGGTTGTTTCTTGGAATGCCGGATCCAATAGGGGCTTTTGTCTGAACTTTGAACGAATGCAGTTGCATCCCCTCCCCGCCCGTGTTAAAATAAAACCACAAGACCAGTGTGAAATCAGCGAAATACAGCGCGGCTGGTTGGATTTGATCAACTCCCGTTTTGAAGGGAGAGAAAAGGTTGAAAGATGGCCCGAATGGTTGAAGTTGTCATTGACAGCGTGCGTGTCAGCCTGACCAATCAACAGCGTATTGTGGTGCTGCGAGAGGTCAACGCAGAACGTTACTTGCCGATCTGGATTGGCCCGTACGAGGCGGAAGCGATCACCATTGCCCTGCAAGAGATCGAAGTGGCCCGCCCGCAGACCCACGACCTGCTTAAAAATTTACTGACTACCTTTAACGCCCGTCTGGTGCGGGTGGAGGTGGTGGCCCTGAAAGACGATGTGTTCTTCGGTAATCTGGTGGTGGAGTACAACGGGCATCTGGTCGAAATTGACTCGCGTCCGTCGGATGCACTGGCGCTGGCGGTGCGCGCGCATGTCCCGATTCTGGTGGCACGCGAAGTGATGGAAACCGCCGGAATTGTGCCGGAACGTGACCTGCAGGCCGCGGAAACTCCCAGCGTCGAATCACCGCCGGCAGTTGAGGAAGATGACCTGAGTGAGGAACGTCTCTCGGTCTTTGAGGACTTCTTACAAAATTTGAAGATTGACGACCTGACCGATGATCAGGATGAAGAAGATAAGGACAAACCGGATCCTGATCGGGATAATCCAAAACCCGGCAAGTAAGCCGATCAATCTGCCGGGCGGCTTATGCCGCCCCGCAGGTTTTGTTTTAGCGGTTAGTCATAAGGGGGGCGTGTTGTATTTCAAACTGGCGGGTTTGACCAAAGCATGAGCGAAGATTTTCCACCCCTAGAAGATAACCAGTTTTCCATGGATCAGGCCCACCCGCATAACCGTGAAGCGGAAGAGGCGGTGCTGGGTTCGATTCTGATTAACCCGGAAGTGTATTACGAAGTTGCCCAAATTCTGAAACCGGATGATTTTTACATCATCCGTAACCGCTGGATTTGGGAGGCCTTTACCCGCCTGCATGACCGGCGGGAGCCGATTGATTTTGTAACCCTCAACAAAGAACTGGAAGAGAGCGGTCATCTGGCCGATATTGGCGGTCAGGCCTACCTGATGAGCCTGCTGAACCAGACCCCCACCTCGCTGCACGCCGAAGCATACGCGCGCATCGTGGAGGAGGCTTCCATCCGGCGCAAGATGCTTGCGGCTGCCAACGAGATGGCCAAACTGGCCCTTGATCCGCGCAAGAGCCTTGATACACTGATTGGCGAAGCCGAAAAAGCGGTTTTTGGCTTGAGCGAGCGGCGTGATCAGCGCGGTTTACAGCCGATAGATACGGTGTTGAAGGAATACTACGAGCGCATTGATCAACTGGCTCAGCGCAGTGATGAAATTTTCGGTGTGCCGACCGGGCTGGTGGATCTGGATAAACTGCTGGGCGGTTTGCAGCGCTCCGATTTCTTAATCGTAGCCGGGCGCCCCGGCATGGGCAAGACCGGTTTTCTGCTCTCGGTCGCCAAAAATGCTGCCCAAAAGCACCGCAAGCGGGTGGCCATCTTTTCGCTGGAAATGTCGGCCGAACAACTGGTGCAGCGCCTGATTGCTCAGGAAACCGGCATTGATACCCAACGGTTGCGCAGCGGAAAATTGAGAGATGAAGAATGGGCCTTGTTTGCCCACGCCATCGAGGTGCTGAGCGAAACCGAAATCTGGCTGGATGATACCCCGGCCATTACCCCTCTGCAGCTGCGTACCAAGTGCCGCCGGCTGCACATGGAACGCCACCTCGATCTGGTGATTGTGGATTACCTGCAACTGATGTCGGGTGATGTGCGCACCGATAACCGGGTGCAGGAAGTTTCCAACATCTCGCGCAATCTGAAAGTGCTGGCGCGCGAGTTGAACGTGCCGGTGCTGGCAGCAGCCCAGCTTTCGCGGGCGGTTGAGCAGCGCGCCGATAAGAAGCCGGTGCTTTCGGACTTGAGAGAGAGTGGATCACTTGAACAGGACGCTGACATCGTCATGTTCATTCACCGGCCTGAGGCGATGGAAAAAGACAGCCCCCGTCAGAACATTGCCGAAATCATTGTGGCCAAGCACCGCAACGGGCCGACTCACCCGGGGATTGAACTGGTCTTTCTCAGCAATCTGGCGCGCTTTGATAACGCGGTGATTTTACCGCGCGATACCGCCGAACGGGCAGGCCGATGATGAAATCCTTCAGCGGTTTTCCCCCGGGCAAAACCCGCCTGACCCCCCTGCCGGCGGCATTTTTCAGCGAGCTGCTGCCGCAGATTGATGACCTGAGCGAATTGAAAGTGACCCTGTATGCCTTCTGGCTGCTCGACCGCATGGAGGGCGAGTTCCGCTTTTTCCGCCGGTCCGATCTGGCGCAGGATGAGCGGCTGCTGGATGGGCTGGGCAAGAACCGCGCGCAGGCGCTGGCTCAATTGCAGCACGGGCTGGAACGCGCCGTTCAGCGTGGCAGCCTGCTGAAGGTCAATACCGGAGAGGAGGAAAACCTATATTTTCTTAACTCACCGCGCGGGCGGGCGGCTGTAGCCGCTTTGCAGAATGGCGAGTGGTCACCGGAGGAAATTCAGCGCCCGGAGGTCAGGTTGACACTGGAACGCCCCAACATCTTTCGGCTGTATGAGGAAAATATCGGCCCGCTGACTCCCCTGGTGGCCGAGATGCTGGAGGATGCCGAGAAGACCTATCCGGTGGACTGGATTGAGGAAGCCATCCGGGCCGCGGTGGAAAATAACGTGCGCCGCTGGCGTTATGTGGAAGCCATCTTACGGGCGCGATTGGAGAGGAGCGAACATGAAGCCAATCGGGGAAAGTCTGAAAAAGATCGCCGACGCTATATCCAGGGAGAATATGGCGAATTTGTCGAACACTGAGCGGGATGAGACGCCGGATGCCGGCCGCTCAGCCGGCCTGCCGGGAGACCCCAACTGCCCGATTTGCGGAGGGGTTGGCTTCGTGCGGCGCGATTTGCCGGTCGGCCACCCC
>DLXG01000057.1 GCA_003448875.1 Anaerolineaceae bacterium | reverse complement strand
GCTGCACCTCGCGAGGCAAGGTATTCAGCATTCACCTTCTGATAGCGCCATGCGTACGGATAGGGCACCAGCACAGCCGGCAGGCCAAAATAAGGCAGTTCACCCAGCGTAGAAGCACCTGCGCGGCATACCGCGAGGTCTGCCGCCGCCAGAGCCGCTCCCATTTCCTCATGCAGGTAAGGATAAACGTGATAGTGGGAACGCAGAACATCGGTCAGTCGGCTCGTTTGGGCATCAACCGCCTGCCAGTCCGCCTGTCCGGTCACATGGACAACGTGCATATTCGCCAGCAAGTCGGGAAGCGCAGCCCACACAGCCTGATTTATACTGTGGGCACCCTTGCTACCGCCGAAAACCAGCAACACTTTGGCCTGCTCATCAATCCCCAGCCATGCTCTTCCTGTCAAACGATCCCATTTCTTGATTTCAGGCCTGACCGGATAGCCGGTCACCACCACCCGTTTGCTGGAGGGGAAGAAAGCGCGGGATTCTTCTGCCGTAACCGCGATACAATCGGCAAAACGCGCCAGCGTTTTGAGAGCCAGCCCCGGTTCGATATCCGGCACATACAACAGGCTGTTCCGGGGGATAGCCATCAAAGCCATCGGTACAGCCACATAGCCACCGGTGAAGAAAAGTACATCCGGTTGAAATTCGCGCAGAATTTTACGGGAGGCCAGCGTGCCTTTTGCCAGTTGCAAAAGGTTGCCTGGCAGGGCTTGCAGACCCACGCCGTGAACACCGGCAGCGGGAATGCCACGGAAGGGGATGTGCTGACGAGAAACCAGATCCTTCTCCATGCCGTCCTCCCCTCCTACCCACAAAACGGGGTCGGCCTCATCTCCGAGAGTGTGAAGAACGGTAAGCGCGGGATACACCCCGCCGCCCGTTCCCCCGGCGCAAATTAACAACCGCACTGAATGCTCTCCCTTCTTCTTCATTCTTCTTGTGGTTGGCTGTCCGTCCAACCGAGAGGATTAATCCAATGGCTGCCATCGTCATGGTCAGGTTCGAACCGCCAGCGCTGATCAGCGGAAGGGCATTACCCGATATCGGAAAAACACTGACCATAACGCCCATATTTAAAACCGCTTCCAGGGTAATCCAAAATGTCAAGCCGGCAGCCAGTAGCCGTCCCTGCATATCCAGAGCGCGGCGGGCAATGCTCAAGCCCCGCCACATTATAATCATGAAGGCAATCACAACCGCTCCCGCTCCAATCAGGCCGGTTTCTTCAATAATGACCGCAAAAATCGAATCGGTGTGGGAAACCGGCAAAGCGAACTTGGAAGATCCCTTGCCGATCCCCACGCCAAATATGCCGCCGCGCACAATTGACTCAATCGCTCGTTTGATATGGTCATGGGCATTGGCGGGATCCTGCAAGGCAAGCAGATATTGTTCAAATCGAAACCGTCCGGTATCAGAGACCAGCAGGAAGAAAGCACTGATTCCGCCCACCACGATCAAAATCAGGATAATTTGCCGCCAGTCCACTCCGGCCAGAAAGAACATCATTCCACCCAGCACAAGAATGGTCAAAGTTGCGCTCAGGTCCGGCTGCAGCATAATAAAACCGGCCGTAAGGCTGAGAATGGTAATCATCGGGATTAAGCCGAAGTGGATGTTGTTCAACACATCTTGCTTGGAATGCAGCCAGAAGGCAAGGTAAATGATGATGACCAGCTTGGCCAGTTCGGAAGGCTGGATAGAGCCATTGAACAGTGTGCGGCGTGCGCCAAAGCGCATTTCTCCAAACATTGCAACCGCCAGCAGCAGACCAATCATCACCAACACCATCGGAATCAGCCATTTTCTCCACCGCCGGTAATCTACGTACATAAAGAAAAGCGCAACACCAATCCCCACAAATACCCAGCGCAATTGATTGAGGAAGAAGTAGGAAATTGGCTTTTCAGCCAGAATGGAAGGCTGCCAGGAAGCAGAATAAACCATCAAAATGCCAAAGCCAAGCAAGAACATGACCACCAGCACAAAAGGCACGTCAATGCCCAACCGAATTGGCCGTACAGAACTTTCACCCAACGGTGAAGCCACTCTGGAATTTACGACAGTCTGTTCACCCATAAACGGTATGCCTCCCCTCTTTCCTCAAAGTCTTTGAATGCGTCAAAACTGGTGCAGCCCGGAGAAAGCAGCACTACATCGCCGGCCTCAGCCACTTCGGCCGCCGCCTGAACGGCTTCTTCCAAACGTTCACAGCGGGTAATGGTAAAAGGCCTTTCACCCGCTGCCGGAGTACCAATCGCCTGTTGAATTTTTTCAGCGGCTTCACCGAACAAAACCACATGGTCAACCCGTTGGCGGATGTCCGCCGCGAGGCCTTCCCAGGGCAGGTGTTTATCCCGTCCGCCCAGCAAAAGAACAATCGGCTCGTTGAAGGCTCGCAGAGCGGCTCGCACTCGCTCCGGCGCCGTGGCAATCGAGTCGTTGTACCATTCCACACCCCGCCAGGTGCGTACATATTCAAGCCGGTGTGCCACGCCACGAAAGCCGCGTACTCCCTCGCGAATTGCATCTATTGAAAAACCGGCAGCCATACCAATCGCACAGGCAGCCAGCACATTCAAGCGGTTGTGTTCTCCCCGCAGCACTATCTCACTCGCCGGGAACAAGGCCACACGCTTCCCATTCTGCTGCCAGAATATCTGATCTTCTTCAAGATAAGTTCCATCCCACACAGGGTCAGGTCTGGAAAATCCAAAGGTGACCAGTTTTCCCTTTACCCGTTCGACCAAACCCCACGACCCCTTATCTTCGCGGTTGAGAATGGCCACATCCTCACTCTGTTGGAAATCAACGATACGAGCCTTGGCAGCCGTGTAGGCTTCCATGGTCTTATGCCGGTCAAGATGATTTGGCGTGATATTTAGAACGGCTGCCACGTGGGGTGAGATGCTCATCAACTCGAGCTGGAAACTGGAAAGTTCTAACACCACCCGATCCTGCGGCTGAATTTCATCCAGAAACTCAATCAGCGGGTTTCCGATATTGCCGCCAACCCAGGCCCGCCGCGGTGGCTGAACGTCCGCTTGTGCCATCCGCCCCACCAGGGCTGTCGTGGTTGTCTTACCAGCCGAGCCGGTAATTCCGATCACCGGTGCGGAAACCTGTTCCATGAATATTTGAGAGTCATTCGAGAGCGGAATACCCCGCCGCACTGCTTCGACCAGCAAGGGCATATCCAACGGCACCCCGCCCGAAACAAAAACCACCTCAACCCCTTCCAGCAGTTCCAGCGGATGACCACCCGTGTGCCATTCGACCTGATAGCCCTGTAATGCGGTTTTCTCAGCTTGCAGCTGGTCATCCCGGCGTTGATCGTTCAGAAGAACCCGCGTGCCTTTACCGGCCAGGTAGCGACTAAGCGCCAGACCCTGCCGGGCTGCTCCGATGATCAAAACGCGCGCATTCTGCCAGTTCTTCATCTTCACACCACCGCCAGCGCCACGCCCAACATGGCAAACAGCAGACTCACCAGCCAGAAACGCTGCACCACCTG
>DLXG01000128.1 GCA_003448875.1 Anaerolineaceae bacterium | reverse complement strand
ATTTGATGGCTTCCGCCGCGGACTTGATTTTGCTCTTTCTTGCCATTGAAACCACCTCAATCCCCTTGTATGTCATGGCAGGTTTTCTCACCCGCGATGATCGTTCGGTGGAGGCTGGCATTAAGTATTTTCTTTTTGGGGCGGTGACTTCCGCAGTCATGTTGTATGGTTTTAGTTTGATTTACGGGCTGACCGGCACAACCCAGATTTATGAATTGCGCTCGGCTTTTCAAGCGGGTAATTTGCCGGTTGGGCTGGCCGGCCTGGTTCTAATCCTTATACTGGTCGGGTTTGGGTTCAAAATTTCGGCGGCTCCGTTTCATTTTTGGGCACCGGATGTTTATGAAGGCGCACCAACACCCGTGGCAGGTTTTCTTTCCACTGCCAGTAAGGCGGCTGGCTTTGCAGTGCTTTTACGGGTGTTCCAGATCGCATTTGCCGATCAGGGTTATTTATGGAGTGTGTTGATCGCGGTTCTTGCTACTGCCAGCATGGTGATCGGAAATTATCTTGCGCTGGCCCAGCGTAATATTAAACGACTGCTGGCTTATTCTTCGATTGCCCATGCCGGTTATATTTTGATTGGTGTGGCAGCCGACTCCGAGCTGGGCACTCTGGCAGTGGTGTACTATTTGATTGCCTATCTGGTGACCAACCTGGCGGCTTTTGGGATTGTAAACCTGATCGAGAACCGGGTTGGATCGGATGAGATCAGTGCGCTGGCCGGCTTAAACCGCCGCTCAGCCGGGTTGGGACTGGCTATGCTGGCAGCCATGCTTTCACTGGGGGGTATTCCGCCTTTTGCGGGATTCTTTGCCAAGTTACTGGTTTTTGCCGCTGCGGTTGAACAGGGGTTGATCTGGCTGGTGCTGGTTGGAATTTTCAACGCTGTGGTTGGTTTGTACTACTACTTGAATATCCTTAAAGTGATGTATCTGCATCCTCCGGTTGAAGAGAAAGAAGTAGCGCCGGTTACACCGGCCTGGAAACTGGCCCTATGGGTATGCATTGCCGGAATCCTGTTGATTGGATTCTGGTTTGCGCCTTGGTATTCGTGGGCACAGGCTGCTACAAGCGCAATTTGGATTTATTGACGCGTAATTTTGCATCTGATATAATGTCACCGTCATGAGCCAACCAAACGCCGACGAACCATCACGACGCCAAAAAATTCTCAACTTGACCCTGGCGAGTGTAACGGCGCAGGTGGGGTGTGTTACTCTGGTGATTGTGTTGGCTGCTGTGTTCGCAGGCATCTGGCTGGACAACCGATTTGAAACCCGTCCGTGGTTCACACTGGGATTACTGGTAGTGAGTATCCCGGTTTCCCTCGCAATCATGTTTTTGATCGTCCGTTTGGCGGTTTCGAAGATTGAGCCCGGGTCTGGTCAGCCGAGCAAATCCGACAAGAAGGAGGAAACGGGTCTTGGAAACAACGCGTAAATGGCGCTGGGGTAAAAACCGTTGGATTGTGCTGTTGTTTATCGTTTTGAGTGTCGTAGCCATTAATTTCGTTACCCCTGTTCAGCCCCACATTCAGGTTGCTCCCGAAAGAATTATTGAAGAACCCTTATTCAATTTAGGCCCGCTGGGGGATTTTTATCTGATCAACACACTGCCTACATTAATTGTGGTTGATTTGATCATTATTGGGATTGCCTTTGCCGTGCGTCAAAACCTGCGCAAAGGAGATCTTGTCCCGCGCGGGATTGCCGGGGCGATGGAAGGGTTGATTGAGGTACTGTACAACCTGACCGAATCGGCAGCCGGTAAACATGCACGGCGCATCTTCCCCTGGTTTGCCACCATCATGATTTTGGTGCTGGTCGCCAACCTGATGAAAATTCTGCCCGGTATGGAAGCCATTGGGGTGATGCACCATTATGAGCATGGTCATCCCATTCAAAAACTTTTTGGAAACGTTTATAACATTCTGCCGGGAGAAGCAGAGCATGGTGAGGGTTACATTCTGACCCCCTTCTTCCGTGCCCTTTCGACGGACTTAAACTTCACACTGGCGTTGGCGTTGATATCGGTGTTTATGACTCAGGTAATTGGAGTCCAGACCCAGGGCCTGCGCTATTTCACCAAATTCATCAACTTTACGACCATGTTCAAAAAACCCTTTTTCGGGTTTATGGACTTTCTGGTTGGTTTGCTGGAATTGATTTCTGAGTTCGCTAAAATCCTCTCATTTACATTCCGTTTGTTTGGCGTTATGTTCTCCGGTTTTGTGCTGGTGGCATTGGTGGCAACGATGCTGCCGGTGTTTGTGCCATCCATGATCTACATGTTTGAGGTCTTCATGGGCGTCATTCAAGCCTTTGTCTTTGGTATGCTGACAATGGTCTTCATGGCAATGGCGACCCGCGGTCATGGTGAAGAAGAACACCATTGAGATTTGAACTCATCCATCACATTTGAGGAGGTTACTTAAGCAATGGAAGGTGACATCGTTTTAGCAGCAAAATTTATCGGCGCGGGTCTGGCAATGATTGGCGCACTTGGCGCAGGGGTAGGCATTGGTTTGAGCGTGCAGGGCGCATTGCAGGGTATGGCACGCAACCCGGATGCTTACGGTAATTTGCTCACCAATATGATTTTGGGTATTGCTTTTTCCGAAGCGATTGCAATTTACTGTCTGGTCATTGCATTCCTGATGCTGTTTGTGCTGTGAGGAGGGCGCTTTGGAAAAGTTAGGTATTACCCTTGGCTTTCTATTAATTCAAATTCTCTCCTTTGGAATTGTTTTCATTGTTCTAAAGGAGTGGGTTTATAAACCGCTCACGGCTCAATTAGAAAAACGCCGCCGGGCGATTGCACAGGGTTTGGAAGATGCCCGGGTGGCTGCTGAGGCGCGGGCAAATGCCGAACGCGAGTCCAACCGGATTATTGCCGAAGCGCAGCAAAAAGCAGCCGAAATTGTGAGAGAGGCAACCGAACGGGCAGATGCCGCTGCTAAGGATGTTCGATTACAGGCGAATGCCGAGATTGCCAAAGCACGTGAGCAGGCTATGGCTGAAATTGAACAGGAACGCAACCGCGTGCTGAGTGAAGTGCGCGGTCAAATCGCGGCGCTGGCGATTGCCGCAACCCAAAAATTAATCGGCGTCACGCTTGATGAACAACGTCAGCATGCCCTTTTGGAGGAGTTCTTCTCCGGTGTGCGCGGTGGAAAGGTAATTGTCCTCGAAAACGAGACCATCAGCGGGCAGGCAGCCGAGATCACCAGCGCGTTGCCGCTCACCGAAGAAGAACAACAAGCCGTCAAGCAGGATGTGCTTGCCAGACTGGGCGGGGCTGCCTCGGTTACCTTCCGGGTTGATCCCTCCATTTTGGGTGGTTTGATTATCAAAGTGGGTGATCGCGTGATTGATGGTTCGGTTGCCGGACAGTTACAAGGTCTGCGTCAAACCTTACTCTAAAATCATTACTCAATAGGAGATTTTTGCCACCTGTGATATAAAAAGGACAGGTGGCATTTGTTATCTATGATGAAAAATATTGAAGATCTGATTAGAACCACTCCGATAAAGATACTGGCAGAGCAGCATCTGGCGGGTGTAAAAATAAACGGGATTGTGCTGGATTCGCGGCAGGTGCAGCCGGGTAATCTGTTTGTGGCCTTGACCGGAGGCAACACCGACGGTCACCGCTACATTCCTGCTGCAATGGAACGCGGTGCTGTGGCAGTGGTCGGCAGCAAAGCTTTAAGTGAGATGCCGGCGGATTTGCCGTATATGCAGGTAGAAAATACGCGTGTGGCGCTGGCTTATCTTTCGGCGGCTTTTTTTGATTTCCCGGCCCGTTCGTTGACGGTGGTTGGGGTAACTGGAACGGACGGCAAAACGACTACCTCGTCATTGATTTATTCGATTCTGCGCAGCGCAGGATTGAAAGCCGGCATCATCTCTACCGTTAATGCCGTGATTGGCGATGAGGTGATTGACACCGGCTTTCATGTGACCACGCCGGAAGCGCCGGATGTGCAGCGCTATCTGGCGAAAATGCGCGAGGCCGGTCTCACCCATGTGGTTTTGGAAGCCACCTCACACGGGCTGGCTCAGGATCGCGTGACATCCTGCGAATTTGATATCGGGGTTGTGACCAATATTACTCATGAACATCTGGATTATCACGGGTCGTATGAAGCCTATCGGGCTGCCAAAGCGCGCTTATTCCAGCATTTGCAATCAACAGTTGTCAAACCGCAGGGTAATCCGCGGCTGGCTGTGCTGAACCGCGATGATCAATCCTTTGATTATTTGAATGAGCTGGTTAAAGGCAGAAAAATTACCTACAGCGTGGGTAACAAGGCGGATTTTGTAGCAGTCAAACCAGAATATACCCCGGCGGGGCTCACTTTTCAGGTTCAATTTGACGAGAATAAGCTGATGACCATCCGCAGTCGTCTGGTTGGGGAATACAATATTTCCAATATTCTGGCGGCTCTGGCTGCTACGATTGAGGGGATCGGCGTTCC
>DLXG01000218.1 GCA_003448875.1 Anaerolineaceae bacterium | reverse complement strand
TAATCTGGTCGAACAGGGCCACGGCGCGATGGTCAATGATGTTGAGGGGGATGGGGGCAGCCGCCAGCGGTTGAATGCCGGTCACGGCTGGGCTGGTGGGAGAGGCCGGTGTTGGTTCGGCCGGCGGCGGATTGCTGACGGTGGCGGTGGACATGCCAGCCGGGTAGGCTGCTGCCGTTTCGGTTGGCGGGGCTGTAATCGTCGGGGCGGGTGAAGGGGCAGCGAGGGTGGCGGAGGACAGAGGGGGCGTTGAAACGGATTGAGTCTGGGTGGGCGATTGCGAAACGGCTGCCGGTTGGTTTTGCCGCACCAGCACCAAAATCAGAGCCAGTCCCAGCACAATCACCAGCGCCCATGGCAGAATGGTTTTGTTTTGCATGGGGTAATTCTCCCGAATATTGACTAATTTTGTAAATCAAGTGAATTATAACAGCATGACCGATGCTTCGGTCAACCCTCATTTTGATCCCTAGCGGAAGGCTGTCATTCGGGAACGGATGATGGATGCAGCTTGGAAGGCTGCCTCAACCGGTGGGAAAGAGCGAGCGGTCCAATTTCAGCAAATCGGCGGCAATCTGGCGGTCAATTTTGCCCATCGGGAAACTGTTTAATTCATCGAGGGCTGCCCACGCCAGATCATCGGCCTGATGCGGATGCGGTTCGCCGTGCAGCAGGGTGCAGGAGAAGGCGTGCAGTTTTACCTTGAAGTGGGTGTAGGCATGGCGGTAAACACCCAGCGGCGCATTCACCTCGATCTCCACCCCCAGTTCTTCGCGAATTTCGCGCCGCAGGCATTCGGGCAGGCTTTCTCCGCTTTCCTGTTTGCCGCCGGGAAATTCCCACAACCCGCCCAGCAGGCCGTTGGCCGGGCGGCGGGTGAGCAGCACTCTGCCTTCCCTGCGGATGACGGCGGCGGTGACGGTGATCAGCGGAGCGGGGGGGCGGCGTATCAGCACCGGGCGTTTTTCCTGAACTCCGAGCGTTCTGGCCTGACACCATTCCGCCAGCGGACACTGGCCGCAGGCCGGTTTGCGGGGTGTGCAGATGGTTGCCCCCAGATCCATGAGAGCCTGATTGAAATCGCCGGCCTGACCGGGCGGCAAATGGGCGCGCAAGTGGGCGAGGATTTGGGCTTCCCCCTCCGGTGAGCGGGCCGGCAGGCTGATATCGAACAGGCGCGTCACCACCCGCCGCAGGTTGCCGTCCAAAGCCGGTTCATCCTGCCCGAAGGCAATCGAAGCGATGGCGGCGGCCGTGTAGCGGCCAATTCCGGG
The DNA here is from genome assembly GCA_003448875.1 of Anaerolineaceae bacterium. Lineage (GTDB taxonomy): Bacteria > Chloroflexota > Anaerolineae > Anaerolineales > Anaerolineaceae > Bellilinea. The sequence goes on along the minus strand of DLXG01000218.1, from coordinate 12,020 downwards.
CAGGCGCATTAACGCTTCCATGCGCGAAGGAATCTGCCCCTGATGCTGTTCAACGATCAAGCGTGCGGCGCGCTGCAGGCTGCGCGCCCGGCTGTAATACCCCAACCCTTCCCACGCTTTCAGCACCTGCTGCTCATCGGCCTGTGCCAGATGCTGCAGGGTGGGGAACCGTTCCATCCAGCGCTGGTAATAAGGGATGACCGTTTCCACCCGGGTTTGCTGAAGCATGATTTCCGCAACCCAGACGGCGTAGGGGTCGCTGGTTGTCCGCCACGGCAGGGAGCGGCGATTTTGCCGGTACCAGTCTAGCAGCCGTGCCGCAAGGTCAGAACTGGAATCCGCTGCGGGCTTCGACGATTTTGTACCGGTAATTGCGGACATAATCCTGCAGCTGATTGTTGAGGCTTTTCCACTCGGCGGAATTGAGTATCTGGCGGGCCTGGGCGGGGGAGGGTACCACCGCCCCGACCAGAATTTGCGGCTGAGAGCCGTAAACGGTTGCCCAGGCATCGCTCAGCTCAAACCCCAGCCGCTGAACGCCGGGGATAAACTCGCGTACCACGAATTCAAAGTATTCCTGTTCGCGTTCGGGGGCAATATCCCACGACATGATCAACTTAACAGCCACAGTTTACTCCTCAATTGCCAACCGGATCAAGCACAATCACCTGCGTTTCCTCCGGCAGCGAGTTTGCCGAAGTTACTTTGAGAGAAGGCTGGGTAGATACTGCCGTCAACCCCATTTCTTTCAGGAACTTGCTCAACGGTTCCAGTTTGATGGTGGATTGGGGGGTGGCGTAGTGCATGGGAATGACCAGATTGGGCTCCAGCAGGCTGATGATTTCGGCAGCCTTGGCAGCGTTCAGGCCGCTGCCGCCGCCCACCGGCACCAGCACGATGTGCACCGGCCCCAGCGCTTCCACTTCGGTTTGGGTAGGAACACGGTTGATGGCACCCAGATGAAGAACATTGATGCCGTTGTAATCAATCAAATACAGGGTGTTGCGCGGTTCATCCTGCGTCTTTTTGGTGTGCCCGTTGGTCTGTATACCGGTAATGAACACACCGCCAATCTCATATTCACCCGGCCCGCTGATGATGAAGGGGTCGCCTTTGACGCCGTTGAGATAATTGTGGCCGGGTGCGGCGTGGCTGACCGTAACAATATCCGCTTTGAGTTTGAGCGGTTCGTGGCCTACGGCGCGGTGATCGTAGGGATCGGTCACCAGGGTGGCTAAATTTCGTTCGGTTATGCGAAAGCAGGAATGCCCGTACCAGGTAATTTCCATTCAACCTCCATTTTACACTGCTTTGATTATACATGGAAACCGGTAAAAGGTAGAGGATGCGAAAAACTTTCAAAAATGTGGTAAGATTCGGGTGCACGAGCGGGTAAACGAGGCAAAGAAGCCCGGTTTTGGGAGGGCAAATAGGGTAAAAAAGGAGCGTAAACCTTGCCTTCTTAAAAACCCTCTGATATAATCTAGCGCGCTATTGTGACCCTTAACAATTCAGGCCGACGTAGCTCAATCGGCAGAGCAACCGCCTTGTAAGTGGTAGGTTACGGGTTCGATTCCCGTCGTCGGCTCAGGTTGCGGGCTGGCGAGTGAGGCTGATCTGGAAAAGATGACCTCACTTGCGAGCCGGCAACGGCTCGGGGCATGGGCAGTTACCCAAGTGGCCAAAGGGGGCTGACTGTAAATCAGCTGGCGCACGCCTTCGGAGGTTCGAATCCTTCACTGCCCACTGGTCGTCTGACCGAAAATCCCCAACTTGCAGGGGAGTTTCTGGAGAACGGCAAGCCCTCATAGCTCAGGAGGTAGAGCACGCCCTTGGTAAGGGCGGGGTCATGGGTTCAAATCCCATTGAGGGCTCTGAATGCCGGTTTTCCCAGGACCCTTCTAGTTATTTAAGAGAGGAGCCAAGGAGAAAAAACATGGCGAAGCAAAAATTTGAGCGAACGAAACCGCATTTGAACGTAGGCACGATGGGTCACATTGACCATGGCAAGACGACGTTGACCGCGGCGATCACGAAGTGGTGCAGTCTTTTGGGGAAAGCCGAATTCAAGGCCTATGACCAGATTGACAATGCGCCGGAAGAGAAAGCGCGCGGGATCACGATCAACATTGCGCATGTGGAGTACGAGACGGACAAGCGGCACTATGCGCACGTGGACATGCCGGGTCACCGCGACTACATCAAGAACATGATCACGGGAGCGGCGCAGGTAGACGGTGCGATTCTGGTGGTGGCAGCGCCGGACGGGCCGATGCCGCAGACGCGCGAGCACGTGCTTTTGGCGCGGCAGGTGGAAGTGCCGAGCATTGTGGTGTTCTTGAACAAAGTGGATCAGATGGACGATCCGGAGTTGTTGGAGCTGGTGGAGCTGGAACTGCGCGAGATGCTGAACGAGTACGGCTTCCCCGGGGATGAAACGCCGATTGTGCGCGGGAGTGCCTTGAAGGCGTTGGAGAGCACCTCGACGGATCCGAACGCGCCGGAATATGCCTGCATCAAGGAATTGATGGATGTGGTGGACAATTACATTCCGGAGCCGGTGCGGGATGTGGACAAGCCGTTCATGATGCCGGTGGAAGACGTGTTCTCGATCAAGGGACGCGGGACGGTGGTGACGGGGCGTGTGGAGCGCGGACGGATCAAGGTTGGTGACCCGGTGGAGATTGTGGGCTTGCGCGACAAGAGCATGACCTCGGTGGTGACGGGCGTGGAGATGTTCCACAAGATGCTGGATGAAGGCATGGCGGGTGACAACCTGGGTCTGCTGCTGCGCGGGATTGAGCGGACGGATGTGGAGCGCGGGATGGTGATTGCCAAACCGGGCAGCATCACACCGCACCGGCGGTTCAACGCGGAAGTGTACGTGTTGAAGCGCGAGGAAGGCGGGCGGCACAAGCCGTTCTTCAGCGGGTATCGGCCGCAGTTCTACATTCGGACGATGGACGTGACCGGCTCGATCAAGTTGCCGGAAGGCGTGGAAATGGTCATGCCGGGCGACAACGTGAACATGGAAGTGGAGTTGATTGTGCCGGTGGCGTTGGAACAGGGTTCGAAGTTCGCCATTCGCGAAGGCGGTCTGACCGTCGGCGCGGGTGTGATTACCAAGATTTTGGATTAGGTGTATCAAGATGGCAAAGCAACGAATTCGCATTCGTCTGAAGGCATACGACCACCGCGTACTGGATCAATCGGCCAAGCGTATTGTCGAAACGGCTGAGCGGAGCGGCGCGCAAGTCGTCGGGCCGGTTCCTCTACCAACCCGCATTGAGCGCTTTACTGTCCGCCGTTCGACCTTCATTGACAAGGACTCTCATGAGCATTTCGAAGTGCGCACGCACAACCGCTTGATTGACGTCCTTGACCCGGACTCCAAGACGATTGATATGCTGATGCGGCTCAATCTGCCGGCGGGCGTAGATATCGAGATCAAGATTTAATTGATTGGGGTGTAATTCGGGCAGGTTCTGCCTGCCCGAAAAATCCCAAAATAGCAAGACCAACTCTGGTCAATTTGAAAAAGTTGGATTATAATAGTGCGGTTTTGGCGGACAGGCTGGAAACAGCCGACGCTGACAAGGCTGGGTAAGAGTGTCTCTGTGGGCGCAGAACAAAATCCGAACTGACGCAGCAAGACACTGACTGCCAAGCGGACCGGGATGATGCAGCCAAGCCCAGGCTGACAGTCCTGAAAAAACCTTTGAAAGATTAAGGAGAACAAAAGAGATGTTTAAAGGGCTGATCGGGAAGAAAATCGGCATGACCCAGATTTTCGATGATGCAGGTGTGGCGGTACCCGTCACAATTATCGAAGCTGGGCCATGCTACGTTACCCAGATAAGGCGGCCTGAAAATGACGGCTATTCTGCTGTCCAATTGGGTTATGGAGAAGTTAAGCCGAAGCGTTTGACCGGCGGTGAGCTGGGTCACTTGAAACGCTCCGGTCTTAATTTGCCTCCGCTGCGTTTTCTGCGCGAATTTCGCGCCAAAAACCCTGACGTCAAGGAAGGGGAAACGGTAACCGTCGAGGCGTTCGCTGTAGGCGAGCGCGTGGATGTGGTAGGTACCAGCAAGGGGAAAGGCTTCCAGGGCGGTGTCAAGCGCTACGGATTCCGCGGTGGTCCGAAGACCCACGGTCAATCGGATCGTCATCGCGCGCCTGGTTCCCGCAGTTCCGGAACGACCCCCGGACGTGTCTTCAAGGGTTCGCGCGGGCCGGGTCATATGGGCAATGAACGTGTGACCGCGCAGCACTTGAAGGTGGTTCTGGTGGATGCCGAGCGTAACTTGATCGGCGTGTGTGGAGCAGTTCCGGGCCCGCGCGGCGGTTTGGTCATCATCAAAGAGGCGCGCAAGCAGTAAGATGCGTCGCGACTTTACCTGGACTGACGGAGCGAAGGAACTATGTTAGTAGATGTCTTCAACATGGAGGGCCAAAAGGTCAAGCAGGTGGAATTACCTGAGGCGATCTTTGCTGCCCCAATCAATATGGATTTGATGCATCAGGCGTATGTGCGCCAGATGGCAAACGCGCGTCTGGGAACCCATGACACCAAAACCCGCAATGAGGTTGCCGGTGGTGGCCGCAAACCGTGGCGTCAAAAAGGCACCGGGCGGGCGCGCCAGGGTTCCATTCGGGCAGCGCAATGGAAAGGCGGTGGCCGGATTCATACCCCCCATCCGCATGCTTATACTCTTTCGATGCCGAAGAAGATGCGCCGGGCGGCTTTGCGTTCAGCGCTTTCGGTTAAGGCTTCCGAATCGTCCATCGTTGTGGTGGATGAATTGGCCGTTGCCGAACCGAAAACCCGCTTGATGGCAAAGGCTTTGAATACCCTGGTGGGAGATGCCAGCGCGCTGCTGGTGATCCCTCAAAAGGATTCGTACGAAAACGTTATTCTCTCGACGGCGAATCTTCCAGAAACCAAGATTTTACTGGCTTCTTATCTCAACATCCGTGACCTGTTCAAGTTTGATAAGGTCATCATGCCCCTGGCGGCATTGGATGTGATTAAGAGCTATCTGGGATAGGTAGGAGGTTCAAATGACGACGATTTATGAGGTACTCCGCCGCCCGTTGGTGACCGAAAAAACCAATTATCAGGTTAATCGCCTGCACCAGTATGTGTTTGAGGTGGCCGAAAATGCTACCAAAACCATGGTGAAGGATGCGGTCGAGCAAATCTTTGACGTGAAGGTGTTGCGGGTCAATATCATCAATGTGCCCGCCAAGCGCACCCGCCGGGCGCGCAGCCGACGCGTTGTGGTGCGTAACCCGGCTTACAAAAAAGCCGTTGTCACCCTGGCGCCCGAAGACAGAATTCCGATCTTTGAAGGGGTTGAATAATGGCGATTAAGATTTACAAACCGGTAACCCCCGGTCTGCGTGGCATGACCGGTTATACCTTTGAAGAAATCACCAAGACCGTCCCGGAGCGTTCGCTGCTGGTCTTACGCAAAAAACATGCCGGCCGCAACAATCAGGGGCGGGTGACGGTACGTCACCAGGGTGGCGGTAATCGCCGCTTCGTCCGCCTGGTGGACTTCAAACGGAATAAATTGAATGTGCCTGCCAAAGTGGCGGCTATTGAGTATGATCCCAATCGTACCGCGCGCCTTGCGCTGCTGGTGTATGCGGATGGTGAAAAACGCTACATCCTCTCCCCGGTTGGGTTGAAGGTTGGCGATACGGTTGTGGCGGGGCCGGGTGTGGATATCCGTCCCGGAAACAGCCTGCCGATCTCCAACATTCCCGTCGGTACGATGATTCACAATATCGAATTGTACCCGGGTCGGGGTGGTCAGCTGGTGCGCTCGGCTGGAGCCGCAGCGCAATTGCTGGCAAAAGAAGGCGATTTTGCCCAGATTCGCCTGCCTTCTGGTGAAGTGCGGCTGGTACGTCAGGTGTGTTATGCGACCATTGGACAGGTTGGTAACCTTGACCACGGCAATATCAAGTTAGGTAAAGCCGGACGCAAACGCCACCTGGGTATCCGACCGACTGTGCGTGGCACGGCCATGTCGCCGCGTGACCATCCGCATGGTGGTGGTGAAGGTCGTCAGCCAGTGGGTATGCCCGGTCCGAAGAGCCCGTGGGGTAAACCCACTCGTGGTTACAAACCCCGCCGCAACAAGACGACGGAGAAATACATTGTTCGCCGCCGCAGTGCAAACAAACGCTAAGCGGTGCGGTTTGATGGATTGGTAACACCGAGAAAGAGGGACGAGATATGTCACGTTCATTGAAAAAGGGCCCGTTTGTAGCCCCGAAACTGTTGAAGAAAATTGAAATGATGAATGCCCGTGGTGAAAAGAAGGTCATTCGCACGTGGAGCCGGGCAAGCGTCATCTTCCCCCAAATGGTGGGGCATACCATCGCTGTCCATGATGGCCGCCGGCATGTGCCGATCTACATCACTGAGAACATGGTAGGTCACCGGCTGGGTGAGTTTGCCCCTACCCGTCACTTCCGCGGGCATGTGGCGGAAAAATCCTCCAAGAGGTAAGTCGCAATGGCAAACGATATTCGAGCCAAGTTAAGTTTTTGTCCGGTTTCGGCCCAGAAGGTGCGCCTGGTGATTGACCTGGTGCGCGGTCGGCCGGCAGTGGAAGCGCTGGATACGCTTAAGTTCGTCAACAAAGGCGCGGCGGGACCTGTTCGCAAACTGCTGGCTTCAGCGGTTGCCAACGCCGAGGAAAACTTTGGGATTGACCGCAATAATCTGTTTGTTTATCAGATTACAGCGGATGAAGCCCCAACGCGCAAGTGGCGGCGGTTTGGTGCGCGCGGTCGGTTCAAGCCGATCCTCAAACGCGCTTCGCATGTAACCGTAGTTTTACGGGAGCGTGAATAAGGTGATTTTCGTCCGGTCTGCCTGAATAGAAGGGGCAGCCGGCAAGGAGAAACCAGGAGAAATTATGGGTCGAAAAGTTCATCCAATTGGATTTCGTCTGGGCGTCCACCAACCGTGGGAAGGTCGCTGGTACGCTGATGGCAGTGAATACACCGAACAGCTCCATCAGGACTTTGAAATTCGCAAAATGATCTTTGCGGATGCAGACCGGGCGGCTATTTCGAAAGTTGAAATTGAGCGTTTCCCCGGCAAGGTCAAGGTGATTGTTCACACGGCTAAACCCGGCATCTTGATTGGGCGCAAAGGTGAAACTGTCAAGAAGATCCGCCAGGATCTGGAAGCCCTGACCAAGAAGAAGATTGATCTGGAAATCAAAGAGATCAAACTGCCTGATTGTGATGCCTATCTGGTGGCGCAGAACATCGCCAGCCAAATTGAACGGCGTGTGGCTTACCGCCGTGCGATGAAACGTGCCTTACAGCAGGCGATTCGCCAGGGTGCACAGGGAATCAAGATCGAAGTGGCTGGCCGTTTGAGCGGTGCTGAAATGGCGCGCAGTGTCTGGCTGCGTGAAGGACGTGTACCTTTGCAGACCATTCGCGCGGACATTGACTTTGCCCGGGCCGAAGCGCTGACCACCTATGGACAGATTGGTGTCAAGGTCTGGATTTACAAGGGTGAAGTTCTGCCTAGCGAAGAGGAAAAAGCGGAAGTCACCGAGGGTGTCTATATCAGCGAGTAATCCTGCGCTGGGTTTTTCCCAGACGGAACGAAGAGAGGTAAGTAATTATGTTGATGCCAAAACGTGTCAAATGGCGCAAGCAGCAACGCGGACGTATGAAGGGGAAAGCCCTGCGCGGAGCGGAACTGATCTACGGTGAGTTCGGCTTGCAGGCCCTCGAACCCGGTTGGATCACCGCCCGGCAAATTGAGGCAGCCCGTCGTGCTCTGGTGCGTTCAATGCGCCGCCGAGGAAAAGTGTGGATTCGTATCTTCCCTGATAAGCCTTATACCCAAAAGCCACCGGAAACACGCATGGGTAAGGGTAAAGGCAATGTGGAATACTGGGTGGCGGTTGTCCGCCCGGGAAGAATCATGTTCGAGCTGGGCGGTCTTCCCGCTGATGTAGCGGTACAGGCTTTGCGCCAGGCTTCTTACAAGTTTTCGATCAAGACGAAAGTAGTTGCTCGTCATGAATCGGCGACAGGAGAAGCAGCATGAAAACCGAACAGATTCGCCTGATGTCTACTGAGGAATTGAAAGCCAAACTGGCCGATGCGCGCCAGGAATTGATGAATTTGCGCTTTCAAATTGTTACCGGTCAGCTTACGGATACCAGCCGGCTAAAGCAAACCCGCCGCCTGATTGCGCGCTACATGACCATTCTGCGCGAGCGGGAACTTTCTCAACAGCGGGAAGGTGGAAAATGAACACACGGCGACGTTTAACCGGTGTTGTCACCAGTAATAAAATGCAGAAAACTGTGGTCGTAAAGGTGACCCGCACCTACCAGCATCCGCTCTACAAAAAAGTGGTGCATGCTTCCATGAAATTGAAAGCCCACGATGAACTGGGCTGCGAAATTGGCGACGAAGTGCTGGTGGTGGAAAGCAAACCCATCTCGCGTGAGAAACGCTGGGTGGTTCAATCCATCCTCAAACGCCAGGGGCAACCCATGGAAGAGCTGCCCGCGGAGGAAGGAGCGTAAAGGATGATTCAGCACGAAACCCGACTAAAAGTTGCCGATAACACGGGCGCACGCGAGCTACTGGTCATCCATGTGATGGGTGGCTCAACCCGGCGCTATGGGCATGTGGGTGATATTGTGGTTGCAACGGTGAAATCCGCTTCACCGCAAGGATCGGTCAAGAAGAGTGACATCGTCAAAGCGGTGATTGTGCGCTGCGCCAAAGAATGGCGGCGTGAAGATGGTTCGACCATCCGCTTTGATGACAACGCGGCTGTCATTCTGGATAATGACGGACAGAACCCCAAAGGCACCCGTATTTTTGGCCCTGTGGCTCGCGAATTGCGTGAAAAAGGCTTTATGAAGATCGTTTCGCTTGCGCCGGAAGTGATCTAATGCAAGGAAACAGGAGCGAAGCCATGAAGATGAAGATTCGAAAAGGGGATACGGTCGAAGTGATTAGCGGCCGCTTTGAAGACAGAGGAAAACGCGGCGAGATCATTCGGGTATTGCCCAAGGAAAATCGGGTAGTGGTACAGGGTGTCAACCTGCGCACCAAACATCAGCGTCAGGTGCAGGCCCAAGGGCGCAATATTTCACCCGGCAAAATCCGCTTTGAGGCACCGATTGATCTTTCCAATGTGATGCTGGTCTGCCCGAAGTGCGGCAAAGCCACGCGGGTTGGAATTTCCCGCGGCGAAGATGGCAAAGCATTGCGGGTTTGCAAAAAATGCGACGCCGCCATAGACGAATAAGCCATCGGGGAGCGAGTCAATGAACATATTGAAGGAAAAATACCAAAAGGAAGTGGTGCCGGCATTGATGAAGGAACTTGGACTTCACAATGTCATGCAGGTGCCGCGCATTACCAAAGTGGTCGTCAATATTGGCCTCGGTGAAGCGCTGGATAACCCGAAAGCGTTGGAAGCCGCCAGCGGTGACCTGGCTAAAATTACCGGCCAGAAACCGGTAATCACCAAGGCGCGCAAGAGTATTGCGGCTTTCAAGTTGCGTGAAGGGCGCGCTATCGGCACGATGGTTACTCTGCGCGGGGAGCGGATGTGGTCGTTCCTTGACCGGTTGATGAACATCGTGCTCCCACGGGTGCGTGATTTTCGCGGCGTTTCGGCGGAAGCCTTTGACGGGCGCGGAAATTACACCCTCGGTTTGCGGGAACAGATCATCTTCCCGGAAATCGAGTACGACAAGGTGGATAAGGTGCGCGGAATGGAAATTACCATTGTAACCACAGCGCCCACTGATGATCAGGCTGTCAAACTGCTGCAATTGCTTGGGATGCCTTTCAGGAAGGATTAGTATGGCAAAGAAATGTATGATGTATCGTGAACAACGCCGCAAGTACGCCGTTCAGGTGCGTAATCGTTGCAAACGTTGTGGACGCCCGCGAGGTTACCTGCGTCGTTTTGGGCTGTGCCGAATTTGCTTCCGGGAGCTCGCTCTTGAAGGGAAGATCCCCGGCGTAACCAAGTCATCCTGGTAGGTCCAGGCCGGAGGTAGGCATGAGTGTGAATGATCCAATTGCTGATATGTTAACCCGCATGCGCAACGCCATCATGAATGGTCAGGTGGTAGTTGCAATGCCAAGCACCAAACTCAAAGCAGAAATTGCCCGGGTTTTGAAGGAAGAGGGTTTCATCGAATCCTATGAAGTGGTGAGCGGTGAAAAACCTCACGAACAGACCCTGCGCATTCGCTTGAAGTACGTGGGCGAACGCCGCCAGCGCCGCCCGGTTATTACCGGACTGGAGCGGGTCAGCCGCCCGGGCCGACGCATCTACACCCGTAAACAGGATATTCCCTGGGTGCTTTCTGGTTTAGGTGTTGCCATTCTTTCCACACCCAAGGGTGTGATGACCGGACAGCGTGCGCGCCAGCTGAATGTTGGCGGCGAAATCCTGTGCAAGGTCTGGTAAGCCGGAAAGCGTAAAGGAGGTATTAGACGTGTCTCGTATTGGTCGCTTACCGGTGGTCGTTCCTGCAAACGTGCAAGTGACGGTAGAGGGTTCTTCGGTGTCCATTAAAGGGCCGAAGGGCGAACTGCAACGCGAGTTTTCGCCGGTGATTTCCATCAAATTCGAAAATGGACAAATCGCCGTCAGCCGTTCGTCTGAAGAACCGCAAGTACGCGCGCTGCATGGAATGACCCGTGCATTAATTCAAAATATGGTAACCGGCGTCAGCGAAGGGTTTACCAAAGTGCTTGAAATTGATGGTGTGGGTTACCGCGCCGAAATGGAAGGCCAAAACCTGAAGTTGTTTGTGGGATATTCCCACCCGGTCATTGTTGAACCCCCGGCGGGCATCACCTTTGATGTGGATACAAAAACTCGCCAGATCAAAGTGATGGGATACAACCGGGAGCTGGTAGGGCAGGTTGCTGCCGACATCCGCAAAATTCGACCACCCGAACCCTATCATGGGAAAGGGATTCACTATCTTGGTGAAAAAATCCGCCGAAAAGCCGGTAAAGCCGGTAAAGGCAAGAAATAGGTGAGTGCTCATGGCTAAATTAAGTCGTTCCGAAGCGAGAATTCGCCGCCATCGCCGCGTGCGCAAGCACCTCAGCGGCACGCCGGATCGTCCGCGTCTGGCAGTTTTCCGCAGCCTGGCCGAAACCTATGCACAGGTGATTGATGATGAAGCCGGGCATACGCTGGCAGCAGCCTCGACAATTGATCATGAGTTGAGGGGCAAACTGGAAGGTAAAACCAAAACCGAACAAGCCCGTCTGGTGGGCGAACTGGTTGCCAAGCGCGCCAAAGAAAAAGGCATCACCCGTGTGGTGTTCGACCGGGGCGGTTTCCGCTACATTGGCCGGGTAAAGGCCCTGGCTGAGGCTGCCCGTGAGTCTGGCCTGGAGTTCTAGGCTGAACAGGAAGCAATGAAAGAGGCCTGACTATGGAGATGATGGAATATACAACTTACGAACAGCAATATGATGAGCGTGTCATTGAAATTGCCCGCGTGGCAAAGGTTGTCAAAGGCGGCCGCCGCTTCCAATTCCGGGTGACGGTGGTGGCAGGTGACAATCATGGTAATGTTGGTTTGGGTGTTGGCAAGGCCAATGCTGTACCGGATGCCATGCGCAAAGCCAGCGAACGTGCTCATAAAAACATGCGTCCCGTGCCAATGGTCGGTACGACCATCCCGCATGAGGTTGTTGGAAAAACATCCGGAGCAAAAGTGTTGCTTAAGCCGGCTTCGGCAGGTACGGGTGTTATCGCGGCGGGTGGTGTGCGTGCCGTTCTGGAAGCGGCTGGCATTCGCGACATTTTGACCAAATCAATGGGCAGTGCTAACGTGTTGAATGTGGTGAAAGCCACATTCGATGCCCTGAGCCAGTTGAAATCGCCCGAAGAAGAAGCGGCAAAACGCGGCAAACCCGCCAAAGATTTGCTGCCCTTCTGGGAACGGAGGAAGAATGGCTGAGAAGAAGCAAT
>DLXG01000262.1 GCA_003448875.1 Anaerolineaceae bacterium | reverse complement strand
GTCAGCCGCTTGCGAAACACATCCTGCTGCAGGCTGGTTAATTTCCGCGCATAGCGAATACCAGCCTGATACGCCAGTTCACTCTCTTCCGCCAGAGGGTTGAGCGCCTGTTCAATATGATCTTCCGAAACTCCCCTCTGCCTTAATTCAAAGCGCAGTAAGCGACGACTGCGGGGGCGGAAAGTGGTGCGGTTTTCCGTCCACATTCGGGCAAAGTCAGCATCACCCAGCCAGCGTTCAGCCTTTAAACGCTCGACGATTTCCTCAACCAGCGGCTGGTCAAATCCTTTTTCAATTAATTTGCGGCGGACTTCCGCCTCTGAACGCGGGCGAAAACTCAAGTAATGCAGTGCACGTTGATAGGCAACTTCGCGGGTTTCTTCCTGTTGCAGCGAGCGAATCTTCTCATCATTCAGCGTCTGACCAACCCGCAGCCAGGCTGCCACAATGCGGGAGAGTCCGAAAGCAAATTCACCATCGAGGTAAACATTCACTCGATTAGGATTACGCCTTTGTACCTTTAATGCCGTTATCTTACGCTCCGCGTTCAATCAACACCAGCCTGCCCGGAGCAGCCTGAGAAGAACCAGTTTGTGCGGGGTAAAACAGAGATTAGCGGGAGCGTAGTTTGAGATAGATCAATACTTTCGATCCCCTTATGAGGCTATGGCGAAACCCCAACCCATGTTTTTTTGGAACTTTCACCTTCCTAAGCCTCCACATTAACTGCACTGTTCAAGCGTAAACTGCCATGTGCGCGCGGTTTACGCCTTGAATTCAGAGCCGTGTTCACTCTCCGGCTAATCTACAAATCCCTTAATCTCTCCCCAATCGAGAGAGCAAATCCAAACACAAACAGTTTCTCCCCGCCACTGCCATGCTTATCCCATGCTTCAATCATACCGGGCTAAGGGAGTTTCAAATTTCTTAACACATTATACATGATTTTTTAATATTGAAAACATTTTTGGTGTTACAAATTCGCAAGGCTAAATGATCAAAATGATTGACCAACCAAGCGCCCCCTTCCCGCAAGGCTTGAATGTTTTTTTGGCTCCGGCCTGTAATGCGATGAATGATTGATAGAATGTGATGCTAATCAAACTGCAAGAGGTGAAGAACATCGGTAAGAGCGGCATCGAACAATTCCTGCATAATTTCCGGACGGGTGGAATAAAGCCCACCGAAGCTGCCATCCCCGTAAAACTGCCGCATTTGTTCCGCATTGGGCAAGCCCTGATAGGAAGGGGGGGTTTTTGAGCCTCTCGGTAATTCGGCAACCTGGACAAACGAAAAGGCTTCTAACCAATTGGCGTGGGCGGGTTTTAATTCATATTTCTCTGCCACGGCCGCCACGCTGTGCGATTGCCACCACGCATACCAACCCACTTTCAATTGCGGTAATTCATTCGCCAGTTCCACCAGCACATTGCGCGCCCCGTCGTTACCACCGTGACCATTCAACACCAGTAAACGCTTGAATCCCTGCCGGTAGACTGACCTGACCAAGTCCTCAACTACCTGAATCAAAGTACTGCTCCGCAAACTGATCGTACCGGGATAGGCTAAAAAGTAAGGGGATACCCCAAAATTCAGGGGAGGGGCAACCAGCACTCCCGTCCGTTCGCTGGCAGCATCGGCCAGCGCCAGCGGGATGCGCACATCCGTCAAAAGACTGAGATAGCCATGCTGTTCACAGGCGCCCAGAATCAGCATCAGCCGGTCATCCTGCTGCAGGTAACTTTCTACATCCATCCAGTTAAGGTCTTCCAGCCGCATCATGCCTCCTCATCTGTCCAAAGCTAATGTCTGAGTATAACGCTTTTCCGAAGAAATTGCCTTAAGCGCAGCAGCGAAGCCGGACGCCTCGCTGCTGCAGGATAAAAGGGCTCTCCTCCTTCGGCCGAAATAATCAAATCACAATGTTCACCAGCCGGCCCGGCACATAGATGATCTGGCGCGGGCTGCGTCCTTCCAGATGACGTTGTACACCCTCGGTAGCCAGCGCTTTGGCTTTCGCCTCTTCTTCGGAGATGTTGATCGGCACTTGAATCCGATCTCGCACCTTTCCATTGACCTGTACCACCAGGGTAATTTCTTCTTCACGGGCGGCTTCTTCATCCACCACCGGCCAGGATTGGGTATGAACCGAGTAGGGTTTTCCCAATCGTTCCCACAACTCCTCGCTGATGTGCGGCGCAACCGGGGCCAGCATACGCAGGTAAATATCCACGGCCTCTTCCCATGCCGTCGTACCATAGGCTCCGGCCTGCTTGGCTTTGCTCATTTCATTTAGCAGTTCCATCAGAGCCGAAACAATCGTATTGAACTCGAACTCGCGGAAATCGCGGGTCACCGCCCGCAGGGTTTGATGCACCTTGCGGCGTAAATTCCGAATCACACTCTCATCCACCGCTTTTGAGGCAGCCGGTTCCAGCACCAGCGACCACAACCGCCGCAGCCAGCGGCTGGTGCCTTCAATCCCGCCGCTGCTCCACGGGCCGCCCTGATCCCACCGGGCAAAGAACATCAAATAGGCCCGCACCGTATCGGCGCCGTAAGCGGCCACCAGATTATCCGGCGCCACCACATTGCCGCGGCTCTTCGACATTTTTTCGGAATCTTCACCCAGCACCATGCCTTGATTACGTAATTGCAGCATGGGTTCATCACCTCTGGTAATCTCCATGTCACGGCAGGCTTTGTGGAAGAATCGCGTATAGATCAGGTGCATGGTGGCATGTTCAATGCCGCCCGTATAGGTATCCACCGGCATCCAGTAGTCATATTCTTTGGGGTCAAACGGCCCTTCGTGGTACCACGGACTCAGGTAACGCAGGTGATACCAGGATGAACACATGAAGGTGTCCATCGTATCCGTTTCGCGTTCCGCCTCACCACCACACGCCGGGCAGGTAGTCTTCCGCCAGGTGGGGTGCAGTTTCAACGGGCTTTCACCGGTTGGCTTCCATTCCACATCATCGGGCAGCAACACCGGCAGTTGATCTTCTGGCACCGGCACAATCCCGCAAGTCGGGCAATAGATGATCGGTATCGGCGCGCCCCAATAACGTTGACGGGAAATCAGCCAATCACGCAGGCGGTAATTGACTGCGTATTTTCCCTTGCCGTTTTGCTCCAACCAGCGGGTAACTTCTGCCTTTGCGCGATCGCCCGGCGTGCCGCTGAACTCAGCCGAGTTGATCATCATGCCGTATTCGGCATGGAAAAGCACATCCCGATAAAACTCAACATTCCACAACATTTCCATCAAGGTGCGCGCTGACCGGACAGACGGCTGCAATTCCTTGCAGCGCGCCAGAATACGGGCCTCTGCCTCCGGCGATTCCCACTCCCACAAACCGTTTTCAAAGATGAACACCCAGCGCGACCCGACAATTTCATTCCAGTAACCGCTGTTCAAGTATTCTTTGGCAATCTGCAGGTAAGCATCCGTCTGCCCGCTGCGCAGACTCACAAAAACGCCCTTTTCATTCTGATCGAATGAAATGCCGGCAGCCTTCAAGGCTTCGACAAAACCCTCACGCATCGAACCAGCCGGCGCAAAGGATTTTGCCAGACCATCCGGCCGGGTAATCACGGGGAGGATGGGCAAACCATATTTCAAGGCAAAGGCAAAGTCGCGTTCATCGTGGGCCGGCACGGCCATGATTGCTCCCGTGCCATATGTCATCAGCACATAATCGGCAATCCAAACCGGTATGCGCCGCCCGTTGACCGGGTTGATCGCATAACCGCCGGTAAACACCCCGGTCTTTTCCTTATCGGCTGCCTCGCGCTGAATATCCGATTGCCGCAGGGTTTGTTGAACATAAGCCTCTACCGCAGCCCGTTGTTCCTCTGAGGTCAGTTTTTCCACCAGCGGGTGCTCCGGAGCCAGCACCATGAAGGTTGCCCCCCACAGCGTATCCGGGCGGGTGGTGAACACTTCCAGCAAATCACCATCCTGGGTAGTAAAATAAACCGACGCCCCTTCTGACCGCCCTATCCAGTTGGTTTGCAGGGTACGCACGCGCTCCGGCCAGTCAATTCCATCATAGCGCAACAGTTCTTCCGCGTATTGGGTGGTTTTGAAAAACCATTGCTCCAGATTTTTCTTAATGACCGGTGTGCCGCAGCGTTCGCAGTGGCGGTCTTCTCCCCAGACCTGCTCACGCGCCAGGGTGGTGTTACAGTGCGGGCACCAGTCCACCGGCGACATTTTGCGGTAGGCCAGCCCGTGCTGATACAGCTTCAGGAAGAACCACTGCGTCCAGCGGTAATATTCCGGGTCTGAACTGATGGCTTCCCGCCGCCAATCGAACATGGCGCCCATGCTGCGCAGTTGACGGCGCATGTTTTCAATGTTGCGGTATGTCCAGACCTTTGGGTGAATGTTGCGCTGAATGGCGGCATTTTCTGCCGGCAGACCAAAAGCATCAAACCCGATTGGAAAGAGCACATTGTAGCCCTGCATACGCATAAAGCGTGCCCGCGCGTCCGAGGGAGTCATGGCATACCAGTGACCGATGTGCAAATCACCGGAAGGATAAGGAAGCATGGTCAGTGCGTAGTGCTTTGGTCTGGAAGGGTCAATATTGGAATGATACAGGCCATCCTGCTCCCAACGCTGCTGCCATTTACTTTCAATTTCTCCCGGGTTATATGCCGGTATCGGTGATGAGTTCATACCTCTCTCCTGTTAGTGATTAAGCAAAAATCCCTTCATCCAGACAGGGACGAAGGGTTGCTCCGCGGTACCACCCTGATTGCCCGGCATGAGAATGCCGAGCCTCTCAGCACGCGCTAACGGGCGAACCCGGCAACGACTACTGCGCCTTCACCGTTGCGGCCTGCTCATCACGAGCCGACAGGCGAGTTCAACCTCACGCGCTCCGCAGGCGCGCTGCCGGGCTCACACCTCCTCCTCCCGACTCGCTGACGGATGGTTTACTACTCCTGCCATGGCCTTTCAAAAAACGAGCCGTGCGGGGTTGCAACAACTCGTTTCTTGAGTGGACCCAGGGGGATTCGAACCCCCGGCCTTCTCAATGCCATTGAGACGCGCTCCCAACTGCGCTATGGGCCCATGAAATAGATGCGGTTGTTAAGGAAAACTGACCTGTTTGCTTGGGGAACCCGCCCCAGTGGACCTGAGGGGATTCGAACCCCTGACCTCTTCAGTGCGATTGAAGCGCGCTCCCAACTGCGCTACAGGCCCCTTTTTTCGAGGGTGGTTGAATTCTACCCGTAAGCACTCAGTCTGTCAAGTTTTAATTTTCTCCTGTTAGTGCAAAGTAGTAAAGT
>DLXG01000260.1:2642-3246 GCA_003448875.1 Anaerolineaceae bacterium | reverse complement strand
CAATTCCGGGCTGCTTCAACCGAATTACTGCCGGGATTCAATCTGGATGATCCGGCGGTGCGCCGTTCACTGATGGATATCCGCCTGCCGATGGTATTTTTAGAGCAATTCCGACGATTGAGTCAAGTGATCATTCAAGGTTTGCGGGAAATCGAAGTACCTACTCTGGTTGTGCAGGGCAAGTACGATCCGGTCGTGTTACCATCCGGTACAAAAGCCCTGATCCGGCAAATCAAGGCCCCCCTCCAGTATGTTGAAACGCAGGGCGATCACAATATCAACCAGCGTTCCAACCGGGGCTACGCAGAAACAGAATCGGCTGTTTTGAAATTTGCAGATCAGTTCCGAAAGTCTGGATAAAAATAGCGGGCAGAATTTTTACTTTCTGCCCGCCGCATTGGTGGAGTAGTAATCAAATATTAACGGCGCAGAGCGTCCCAGCCGGCGTATTTTGCCGTGTCGCCAAGTTCAGCTTCAATGCGGAGCAGTTGATTGTACTTGGCAACCCGGTCGGAGCGGGCGGGGGCACCGGTTTTAATTTGACCGGTGTTGAGAGCAACCGCCAAATCGGCAATGGTGGCATCCTCCGTTTCACCGGAGCGGT
>DLXG01000260.1:0-2325 GCA_003448875.1 Anaerolineaceae bacterium | reverse complement strand
TCCTCCGTTTCACCGGAGCGGTGTGACACCACAGTCCGCCAGCCGGCCCGGTGTACCATTTCGACAGCCTGCATGGTTTCAGTCAGTGAACCGATCTGGTTCAATTTGACCAAAAGAGCATTGCAGGTCTTTTCATCAATACCACGGCGGATGCGGGTCGGGTTGGTCACCAGCAGATCATCGCCAACGATCTGAATGCGATCACCCAATTCCTGCATGACAATTTTCCATCCCTCCCAGTCATCTTCAGCCAGACCGTCTTCCAGAGAAACAATCGGGTATTGTTCAATCCAATTCTTCCAGAAGGCGACCATTTCCTCGCTGGTGAGCATTTTGCCTTCTTTGCGAAGGTTGTATTTGCGGGTTTCGGGATCGAAGAATTCAGAAGCCGCAGGATCGAGGGCAATAGCAACCTGTTCACCGGCTTTATAACCGGCTTTTTCAATTGCTTCCAGGATAACTTCAACGGCCTCAACATTGGCTTTCAGGGAGGGGGCATAACCGCCTTCATCGCCTACCAGTGTGGCATAACCACGGGCTTTGAGGACGCTTTTGAGGGCTTGGTAGATTTCTGATCCCCAGCGCAGGCCTTCCGCAAACGAAGAAGCACCCAGCGGCATGATCATAAATTCCTGTGCATCGGTGGATTGCCAGGCGGTGTGGGCGCCACCGTTGAGGATGTTCATCATCGGAACAGGCAGAACATGGGCATACACGCCGCCAATGTAGCGGTAAAGCGGTAAACCCAAAGAGTTGGCAGCCGCCTTGGCAACCGCCAGACTGACACCCAAAATGGCATTAGCACCCAGTTTGGATTTGTTGGGTGTGCCGTCGAGGGCGATCATTTCCATGTCAATTGCTTTCTGTTCCAGGGCATCCCAACCGATGAGCGCGTCGGCAATTTCATTATTGACGTTTTCTACGGCTTTAAGCACCCCTTTGCCGTTGTAGCGGCTTTTATCACCATCCCGCAACTCAAGGGCTTCATGCGTGCCGGTGGAAGCACCGGAGGGTACCGCCGCGCGCCCCCAACTGCCATCAGCAAGCACAACCTCGACTTCAATGGTCGGATTGCCGCGAGAATCGAGAATTTCCTGAGCAAGAATTGATTCGATTGTTGTATCCATAGTATTGACCTCTCTTGAAAAATGAAATTCTTATGTTACGGTTTGTACACCGCTGGACAGGTAACCCCAAACGATCTAAGTATAATCCAATTTTCCGTTTTTTTCTTTAAAGTTTGTGAAAGGCTGAACTTTTACGCCGGCATGTTCACACGCCGCCTGAACAAACGCCAAAAAGAGCGGGTGAGGACGGTTGGGGCGTGAGAGAAATTCTGGGTGGAATTGTGTGCCGACCATAAAGGGATGATCGCTCAGTTCACAAATTTCAACCAGCAGTCCGTTGGGTGAAATCCCTGAAAACCGCATTCCGTTCTGTTCAAAGATCTGGCGGTAGGCGTTATTGAATTCAAAACGATGACGATGCCGTTCTTCAACAAGGTCTTGTTGATAGGCGCGGTGGGCGAGGCTGCCGGGCTGTAACTGACAGGGATACAAACCCAAACGCATGGTACCGCCCATTTCCGAGATGTGCTGCTGATCAGGCATCAGGTCAATGACCGGGTGGGGGGTGGTGCGGTCGAATTCGGTCGAATTGGCACGTTCGTCCTGTAAGATGTGCCGGGCAAATTCCACACACATCAGTTGCATACCCAAACACAATCCTAAAAATGGGATTTTTTCGGTGCGCGCAAGACGCACGGCGGCGATCTTTCCCTCAATTCCGCGGCTGCCGAAACCACCGGGTATCAAAATCCCGGCCGCATTGCGGATTTCATCTAAATTCTTTCCCTTTTCGAGGTCAACTGAATGCACCCATATAATTTCAACCTCAACTCCCAGATGAAGAGCGGCATGATAAAGCGCTTCGCGCACACTCATGTAGGCATCGTGGAGTTCAACGTACTTGCCGATCAGCGCAATTTTGATTTTCGGTTTGGGTTTATGCACCTGATCCACCAGCCGTTTCCAATCTTTCCAATCCGGAGCGCGGCGGGCTTTCAGGCCCAATTTTTCAAGGATGATTTCACCGACGCCGGCTTCTTCTAAGAGCAAGGGGACTTCATACAGAGTAGAGGCGGTGGTCATGGGGATGACGGCCCGTTTTTCGACATCACAAAACTGGGCGATCTTTTCAATAATCTCTCGGTTGACGGGGTAGTCGGAGCGAGCCACAATCATATCGGGGGTGATGCCAATGGCGCGCAATTGGGCAACCGAGTGTTGGGTTGGCTTGGTTTTTAACTCACCGGTAGCCCCAATG
>DLXG01000229.1 GCA_003448875.1 Anaerolineaceae bacterium | reverse complement strand
GTTAAAAAAAGAGGCTGCCCGCCGAGGGGCAGCCTGATCGTGTCTGCTGACCTGCATCAGTCGGTTTTGATCGGGATGACCTTGCGCGCGCTTTGGGCGGCGGGCGTCTTGGGCAGGTTGACGGTCAGCACGCCCTTGCGGAAGGTGGCATCGGCTTTATCCACTTCCACCTCGCATGGCAGCGGGATGACGCGCTGGAAGGAACCGTAGCGGCGCTCCATGCGGTAGTAGTCTTCGCCTTTTTCTTCCTCTTCCTGCCGTTTTTCACCCCGCAGGATGAGGGTATCGCCGCTGAGGGTGATTTCGATGTCCTTCTCATCCAGGCCGGGCAGTTCGGCAGTGACGATCACTTTCTTGTCGGTTTCTTTGACATCCACACGCGGCGTGAAGGTGTCCCATTCTTCATCGAAGAGCCGCCACGGCATCAGCGACCACGGCCGTTCGAAGAAGGAATCGAACCAGCGGTCAAAGTCCCGCATCAGCGCGCGCGGCTGGTCATTCTCGCGGCGGATGGCCAGCGAGCGTTTGGGTCGGAAGGGAATCAGGTCGGTGATCGGCATACCTTTCACCTCCTTTCCTGTGTGTGTTCAATCCTCATCCGGTTTTGACCGGGATGCGGCGGATGCGAGCAGGGCCGGCTTTGGGCAGGCGCAGGTGCAGCACGCCGTGTTTCATCTCGGCTTCGATGTGATCGCGGTCAATGTCATCGGCGAGGGTGAAGATGCGCTCGTAATCGCCGCCTTCATATTCGGCGTATTCCAGATCGTACTCCTGCATGTGCGGCATCTGCACCGTGCCACGGATGGTGAGGACGTTCTTTTCGAGGACGACCTCTAAATCCTCCTGCCGGACACCGGGCATATCCGCCAGCACCAGAATCTCATCGTTGGTTTCGACGATATCCACCGCCGGGGCGAAGACGCGTCGGCTGCGGCTTTCGCGGACGGCGGGACGCTGTTCCTGTTGGACTTGAATGGCGCGGGTTTCCTCAGTCATGGCTCATCCCTCCTTTCCGTTGGATTCGGCAGCGTGGACGGCAATGCGTTTGGGTTTATCGGCTTCGGCGCGCGGCAGGGTGATGGTCAGCACGCCGTTTTCATAATGGGCTTCGACTTTGTCGGCGTCAATGGCAAACGGCAGCTGCAGGGAGCGGGCAAATTCACCCTGGAAGCGTTCGCGGCGTTGATAGCGGGCGCCTTCCGGCAGGTCATTGGCCACTCGCTTACCGCGCAGGATGAGGGTGTCGTTGTTGACGGACAGTTCCAGTTCTTCCGGTTTGATGCCGGGCAGTTCTGCGGTGACAACCGCCTGATCGTTATTCGTCCAGATGTTCAAAGGCGGGAATTCGACCTCCATCCAGCGTCGGCGGCGAGGGAAGAAGGTGTCGAACATGCGCTCCATCTCGCGCTGCATCCGATCCATCTCGCGCTCCATGCGGCGCATCTCACGCCAGGGGAACAGAGGTTCCAACATAAGCCATCCCTCCTTTCTGTTTTAGATGGTTAATTGGTTGTTGCGTTTTATTAAGTAGCGCACGAGTCTATGAAAAATATAAACAAAGCATAAAAGGAATATCAGCGTTTTGGGTAAGGGGCGCTCGAATGGTAATATTTTGGTTATTTAAGGTTGTGGCGGGTGAAATCTCTGGTACAATCAAACCAGTTTGGGGCGTTGTTTTCAAACCTGATTGATTCCAAATCTGCAATGCTTCGCCAGACACCAATCCTTATTGCAACGCTTGGCAGTGAACCGCAGGTGGTCACCGCCGGGCTGGATTTGCTGCGCGCCGAGGGCATCGGCATTGAACGGGTGGAGGTGGTGCATACCACTGCGCCCGGCACGCCGATTGAAGATGCCCTGGTGCGCCTGAAAGCCGCCGCGGCGGATTACACCAAGCCGTCCATCTCGTTCAACTTCTTTGCGTTGGAAGAAAACGGCAAACCGTTTGCCGATACCGAGAGCCGGGCAGCCGGCGAGGCAGTGCTGCGCCTGATCTACCAGCGGATTGCTCACGCCAAAAGCAGCGGCGAAACGGTGCATCTGCTAATCGCCGGCGGGCGCAAGACCATGTCCATCTACGGCATGGTGGCGGCCCAGATGTTATTTGATGAAGAAGACCGTCTGTGGCATTTGTACTCCGCCGGCGATTTTCTAACCAGCAAACGCCTGCACCCCCAGCCGGGCGATGCGGTGCAACTGGCGCCCATCCCGGTGGTGCGCTGGGGTGAACTTTCGCCGGCCTGGTTGAGTCTGCGCAATATTGCCGACCCGTGGGCGGCGCTGGAGGCCATCCGCCGCCTGCAGCTGGAACGCCGACGCGAGGACATGCACAACTTTCTGATGGGGACTCTTACACCGGCCGAGCGGCAGGTGGTGGAGATGCTGGTCACCACCGGCTGGAGCGACCGTGAAATTGCTGCTCACCTGCACCTTTCACCGCGCACGGTAGAACAGCACCTGCGCGCCGCGTATAGCAAGGCTGCCGTTCACTGGGAGATGGACAGTGTCAATCGCACCCAGCTGGTGGCCTTGTTACAGTTATATTTTGGGACAAAATTAGGGGAAAACCCGCATGACAATCCGGCTTGAACGACCTACAATCAAAATGCACTGCTGACAGACGGTGGCGGTTGCAGGGGGCAGCCGAGGGGAACCCGGCTGCCAGCAGTGCTTTTATTTAGAAAAGGAGGGCATGAATGGAACAAAAAGAACAGGTTTTTCTGGCAGCGCTGGCCGGTCTGCTGCACGACATCGGCAAGTTTGCCCTGCGGGGAGGGAAGCAGGGCGCCAGCCGTAGTTGGGACGGTCAGGCCGAGCAGGACTATAAGTATAAACACGCCCTGCTGAGCGAGGACTTTGCCGAGCGTTACCTGCCGCCCCAGTGGCAGGGGCAGGTCAAGTTTGCCATCGGCAGGCATCACCGCCCTCACGACCGGCTGGCCAGCGCCGTGGCCCTAGCCGACCGGCTTTCAGCCGGTGAGCGTGCTGACGACCCGGCTGACGAGTCTCAGCCCAAAAGTCATCCTGCCCGATTGTTGTCCATCTTCTCCGATGTGCGGCTGGAAGCGACCGAAAGTGAAGTGCCGCAAGTCTACTGGCCACTGAAACCGCTGGAATTGAACGAAAACCATCTTTTCCCTGATCAAGATTTGAGCGGAGACATCTGGAGGGATTACGAGAAACTGTACAGCAGTTTCGTGGATCGGGTAAAAGCGTTGCAGGCGGCTTACCAGAACGGCGGCGAGATTGCCTACTACCTTGAAAGTCTGCTGGCGGAGATGCAGCATGTGCTGTGGTGTGTGCCTTCGGCGTATTACAACAATCGGCCGGATATTAGCCTCTACGACCACAGCCGCATGACGGCTGCGCTGGCGGCCGCTCTCTACGATTCGCCCTCGCTGAGCGATGAGCAGCTGGCCAATTTTGCCAGTGAGCCAGAAAAGGTGCAGGATGAACTGGTAACGCTGGTGGGCGGCGACCTGACCGGCGTGCAAAGTTTTCTATACACCATTACGGCGCGCGGGGCGGCCAGCGGCCTGCGCGGGCGTTCGTTTTACCTCCAATTGCTGGGGCTGGTGATTGCCCGCTATGTGCTGGATCAACTTCACCTGCCGGTGACCAGCCTGATTTACGCTGGCGGCGGCAATTTTTACCTGATTGCCCGGCGCGAGGACGCTGAAAAACTGCCCGAAATTCAGGCGCAGGTCAGCCGCGCCCTGTTCAACGAACATCAGGGCGAACTGGGGCTGATTTTGCAGGCGCGCCCCCTGCGCGGCAATCACTTCTTCAACGGTCAAATTCGCTACCAGTGGGACGGGCTGATCGGTCAGATCAACGCCGCCAAGCTAAAACGGCTGGAAGGGCTGGAGGCTGACCTTGTCCGTGTGTTCGAACCGCATGGCGTGGGCGGCAGCACCCCGCAGCAGTGCGCCGTGTGCGGGCGTGAGCATTCCGGCGTCAAGCAAAAACAGGTGGATGAGGGCGTTGAGGAAAAGGTTAATAAATGCCCGGTGTGCGAATCCTATGAGGATTTGGGCAAGCTGCTGCGCAAAGCCCGCTACCTTGTTCTGCAGCCGATCAGTGGTGAACTGCCCGCCCAGGTTGAAATGCAGGCCGGCCGCGGCTGGGGGGCAATCACCCGCCAGTTTGGTTATGCGGTGCAGGTGCTGGAAAGGCTGGAAAACGAGCCATCCGGTATCCTCTTCGCGCTGAACGATGAAGCCTTCGCACAGCGCCAGCCCGGCCCGCAACGTGCCACGGCGCGTTACCTGCTGGTCAATGTGACGCCCATCCTCAGCGAGGAAGAACATGACGCTCTGCGCGGAAAGGTGGATCAACTGCCGGTAGCGGGTTCGGTCAAGCCGCTCAATGTGCTGGAAGCGCAGGCCGAAGGAATCAAACGGCTGGGCGTGCTGCGCATGGATGTGGACAACCTCGGTAAAATCTTCGCCGATGGATTGAATACCCGCGCCACGCTCTCGCGGATTGCTTCGCTCAGTTTTGCGGTCAGCCTGTTCTTCGAGGGCTGGGTGGGCGAAATTGCCCGGCAAATGAACAATGAAATCAACAAAGAAAAGAAAGAAAAGAATGAACGGCTGTACTCGATTTACTCCGGCGGCGATGACCTGTTCTTCGTCGGCAGTTGGGATGTGGTGGTGGAGTTTGCCCTGCGCCTGCGCCGCGATTTGAACCGCTTTACCGGCGGCCACCCCGATATTCACCCCAGCGGCGGGATCGTGCTGGTGGGCGGCAAGTACCCGCTCTATCAGGCGGCCGAGGAAGCCGGCGATGCGGAGGACAAGGCTAAAGACTACCGCTGGACGAAGAACGGCAAAGAGTACCACAAGGATGCGCTCACTTTTCTGGGTCAGCCGCTGGCGTGGGAACGTTTTGGTTATCACGAGTGCAGTAATAAACAAGCGGATACCGCTCACGCCTTGATGCACACGCTTGAGGAGATCGTGAAAAATCACGAAAACCGTGCCCTGATCGGCAAGCTGATTCGCCTGCACGAGTTGTATCAGGCAAGGCTGCAAGAACGCCGTAAAGGCGGAAAGGATCGCAACCGCGCCGGTCAGGTGCAGTTGTTGTGGGGGCCGTGGAACTGGCTGGCCGAGTACCACCTCAGCCGCTTGAAGGGACTGCCAAAGGATGGTGTGGAAAAAATCCGCACGCGGCTGAAGCAGGAGAACTTCCGCAGTATTGAATGGATTGGACTAGCTGCCCGCTGGGCAGAGTTGATTACCCGCGAGCGAAGGTGAGGCGCCTATGGCGTGTGACGAATCCTTCAGAAGAAAAATAACGCAACAAGAAGGGCTTCTCTTTGACCGCAAGGCGTATGTCGAATTGTGGGATGACAGGCACAAAGCGAGTTTTATCAAGGATATTATTGCTCTTGCCAATACCAGCAGGTTTACGGGTAAAGAGTCCGAGTTAATACTGGGTGTTGCCGATGATGGAACGATTTGTGGCATTGACAAAATGATTAGTCACGACAAAAGAGGACTTGAAGGAGTAAAGAGAACTATAAAAGATCTGATAAGTAACCATATCCAACCTGAGCTTCGGGCAGTGAACTTGGAGGGAATTGATTGTGATGGCCATACCATCTTGTCTATCAAAATACCCCCTCTGCCAACCGAAACTCCATTCAAAGTCAAAAGAAGTCTGGATCGCATACAAACAGATCAATCCTGGATACGAACCGGGGAAAGTAATTCGGAACTGACCCCTCAAATGGAGAGGTTTTATCCCCCCTACACGAAATGCCCCTACATTTTCCCGGAACAGTGGCAGGATTATTTTGATGATGTGAAGAAGCGATTTAGTCATTCCAATGATATTGGAGGTTACCAAGAGCTGCTTTCAAGCAATGGTAAGGAGATTGCGGAAGAGATCCGCAAGTTCCTTGAGGGTGACAGAAAACTTCTCATATTAACGGGCGAAGCTGCCATCGGGAAAACCACCATCCTCGAAAGGTTTGCCTTCAATCGAGCTGAATTATTAGAGGGGGATATTCATAATCGAGAAAACTCAAGTGAAATGTATTATCCCTTTGGTTTTATACCAATTTTTGTTTCACTCAGGGAAATACATCTTCACGAAGTGGGTCAAATGGAAACCCTTCTGGTTAATCGTCTGTGTGAAGGAATGAAATTCAAAGATGGAAGACCGGAGGAATTGAATCGCTTGTTTGAAAATCCGAAGTACAAATTTGTGGTGTTGCTGGACGGCTTCGATGAAATACTGAATGAAAATGCCAAGAGACAATTTGTCCGAGTTTTAGAAGAAGTAATGGGGAAGTACCCTGACCTGAAATTCATTCTGGCTACCCGGCCACCTTCACCGTCTTTTACGGATGAACACAGAAACAAGGTGTTAGCGGTAAAAATACAGCCTTTCAATGCAGAGCAAATCCGAAAATATATTGAGTTTCACTGCGACCGTGAAACTCTTGAAAAGGTTGAGGCTGTTATTTATTCCGATAGGGAATTGACACAAATCTGTTCAATTCCTTTTTATCTAGAAATTGCTTTGCCAGAGATTATTGGCGAATTTCCTGCTAAAGAGGAGGATGGAGAACAGGAAGACGAGCAAATCCAGATAATAAAAACAGTGGATCATAACGAGTCTCAACGGGGTGGGGATTTGCCAATTGAACCGGCACCTGCAGATGAATTAATCCTTGATCAACCGATTGAAAAGATATCGGAAGCTCCAGCATTGGATGAGCCTATAATCCAAACCCCAGATATTCGAATTGGTGCAATGTTGGACCGTATTTATTGCAAAGCGTGGAGAAGAGAAAGAGAAAAAAGTAATTATGAACCTGATGCAACCAGAAGTTTTTGGAGCCAAACAGAAAAACTAGCAATCAGTGTTGATCTTGGCCAACTGATTAGTCAACGAAAAGTTGAAGGAATCATGGAAGAAAATGCGCGAAAATTTTGTTTGAGTTTATCAGTCCTAATTGAAATGGAGGATATGAGAAGGATTCGTTTTTTCACATGCTTAACCCAGGTTGTTTTTGCGGCTAATTACCTGAAGGAATTAATTCAAGAAAGTCAAGCGATGTTCGAGAACCAGATTCAAGGTCTCTCTCCACATTTCCGAGAAAAGTTAACCCCCATCTTGAGGGATATAAGTCCATAGATATAAGTCCAAAACTCTATACGCTCAATACACAGGAGGAATAAAATGAGCCCGATACCCGAAATCGAAGTAAAAAAAATCATCACGGAGGATGCCAGCGGCGAACTGCTGGTACAACGGACGGATCAATTTGGCAAGGAGTTGAAAGACTTGGGTCTTTCCACCAGCCAGATCCGCAGTCTGTTCGGCGAAGTGCGCCAGATTCAGGGCGAGTGGGCGGTTGCCCGCCAGAAGGGCGAAGCGGCGGCTGCCGAGCGCCAGAAGGTGCTGCGCCGGCTGATTCTGCTCAAGCCGAAGATGGAATCCCGCGCCCGCCGCGAGCGCGGGCAG
>DLXG01000197.1 GCA_003448875.1 Anaerolineaceae bacterium | reverse complement strand
GGTCAGTCCTTTCTTCTTGAGCAGCGCTAATGCGTGAACGATGGCGAGAAATTCACCGATATTGTTTGTGCCGTTTTCAAAAGGCCCCTGATAAAACAATTCTTTCTTCGAGGTTGTATGCACACAGCGGTATTCCAGAATGCCGGGGTTGCCGCTGCAGGCCGCATCCACACAGTAACTTTCTGCGATTGGCGGCGGTACGGCGTGGAAAGTTTGAGCCCGACGGGTGGCCTGATAAGCCTGACGGTTTGGAAATTGAAAAGCGGTGCGGGCCTCCGCCAGCGTCGTTACCGCAAGGAACTCCGCACCCGGGAAACCGATCACCGCCTCAGCGCAACGCTGCCAGCCATCGAAGATACCGGTGCTCAATCCTTTCCAGACCACATAGAATTTTTTATCGGGCATATCCTCGATTATACCGGTAAACCATCAAACCAGTTCTCGATTGGATTACCGGTAAGGGGTTATAAAACTCATCTGCCAGCAGTGAAATAAACTATCGACTAGAAGATGAATTTCTGTCCTGCCTGATTGGAAAGCATCCCTATTCAGATGGCTTGATAACCGAGTCCTTTGATCTCTGCTCGGATCGTTTCTTCGCTGATTAGTTCGTCCAGAAACTCGACGGTGAGAAGGCTTTTATGATAACTGGCCTCGGCGCGAAGAATGCCCTCCAGCCGGTCTTCCAGGCTTTCGAGTTTCATGGCGCAATTGGGGCACTCCATGCCCTGAATTTTCAGGGTGATTTTCTTTTTCATCTTACAGATCCTCGAACAGGATTACCCCGCCGTACATGCCCATTGAGCAGGAAAAGGCTAAACGACTGCCGGCTTGTTGCGGGGGAATCTCAATCTCGGTGATGCCGGTCGGTTTTAATAATTCCTGAATACCCAGTGACGGCACGGTAAAAGCCAGCGAACAGGAGTAGACATCTTTGGAGATTAAGCGCAAGCGCGTCGGAACATCGGCCTGGGCGCGGATGAAGGCAGGTTCATAGCCATAATTTTGAACGCGGATGCTGATGACCTGTGCTGAAGAATCGCCGTCTTGCAGGGGCTGATAATCCACCAGAGCGGGCTGCAGGCTGCCCATCAGTTGTTGATTGAACCAGCGCGTCAGGGAAATGGGTGAACCGGCTAAGGCAACCCCGCTGTCAATGGTCACGATAGCCAGAATCAAAACAACCGCAGCCACGAAGCGCATGAAATATCGTTCGAGGCGCGCGCCGATTTGAGTGGTAAAGTAAGCAACGGCAAAAAACAGGGGTGAAGTGCCGAGTGTGAAAGCAAACATCAAGGCTGCACTCTGGAACGGGTCACCGGTTGCCATGGCGGCGGCCATCATAACCTGAGTCACCCCGCAGGGAATCAGCACGGTCAGTGCGCCGAGCAGGGCAGGGGTCAGCAGGGGGGAATCCGTACTGCGGCCGGCTTTGCGGCGCAGCCAGCGGCGCAGAGCGGCCGGCGGTTCGAAAGCAAAGTAACGGAAGATGGGGTGAACATTCAACATGCGCAGGGCCGAGCCGAGCATAAAAATGCCGATGGCGATGAGCAAGAAAGCGCGGGTGTAGGGTGAAAGCTGAAGTACGCGGCCGGCAAACCCTAACAGCAATCCTAAAAGGGTGTAAGCCACCAGTTTAGCCAGCAAAAAGACCAGAATAGGGCCGGCCAGTTGCGGCTTAGAGCCGCCTGACGGATTTTTGCGGGAACGTTTGCCGGTTTGAGCGTGGGATTGCTGGATGTCCTTTTCGATCTGCCCTGCCAGAGAACTGGCCAGCAAGCCGCCCTGAACCGCCAGGCAACTCAGTCCGCCGGTGGTCAGACCGGTTACGAATGCAAGCAAGATGTTCATCATGGAATTACCTGTAACCTCTGCTGCCGAATAAAGATAAAAGCGAAGTGGAAACGGACAACCATTTCAAATTGTTAGATGATATTATAACTCGAATTACAGATGGTGATGAAAGTTATGGCCGGGAGTCAAGCCAAGGCAGCCAGGAATAATCCCGCAGGTGGTGTGACCTGTTTCCCAGATGCCTGATGAAGAATGTGACCGAGGTTAGATTACAAAACCGCTGCACCGGCGTACACTCTGCTTGAAGTTCGTGCTAAACACGATAAAGGATTGAACATGAGAGCCTTGCTGGTGTACCCCAAGTTTCCCGATACGTTCTGGTCTTTCCGCTATGCGTTGCAGTTCATCCGCAAAAGGGCTTCTTCTCCGCCATTAGGACTGTTGACCATTGCGGCCTTGCTGCCCACGGATTGGCAGATCCGGCTGGTGGATCTGAATATCCGCTCCCTGTCGCACGAGGATATTGAGTGGGCGGAAATGGTGATGGTTTCAGCGATGGTGGTTCAGCGTCCATCGGCGCGTGAGGTGATTGCGCGCTGCAAGGCGGCAGGAAAACGGGTGGTGGCGGGCGGCCCGTTGTTTTTGGGGGAATGGCAGGACTTCCCGGAAGTGGATCACTTTGTGTTGAATGAGGGAGAAATCACCCTGCCGGTGTTCCTCAGAGATTTGGAGAAAGACACTCCCCAACGGGTTTATTCGACCGATGACTATGCGGATATGAGCCGCTCACCTGTGCCGCGCTGGGATTTGCTGGATACCCGCTATTATGATTCGCTCAGCATTCAATATTCGCGCGGCTGCCCGTTTAATTGCGATTTTTGCAATGTCACCGCCATGCTGGGACACCGTCCGCGCACCAAAACCGCCGATCAAATCCTTGCCGAACTGGACAGCATGTATGCTTTGGGCTGGCGGCGCAACATCTTTTTTGTGGATGATAACTTCATCGGCAACCGCAAGCAGCTCAAAGAGGAAATACTGCCGGCACTGATCCGCTGGCGGCAGGGGAAAAAAGGCTGTCATTTCATCACCGAGGCTTCGATCAATCTGGCAGATGACCCCGAGTTAATGCGGATGATGGTTTCAGCCGGTTTCACATCGGTTTTTGTGGGCATCGAAACGCCGGCAGAAGAGAGTCTGGCGGAGTGCCACAAGGGGCAGAACCTGCGCCGCAATCTGGTGGAGAGTGTGCGGCGGCTGCAGCAGTTCGGCTTGCAGGTGATGGGCGGCTTTATTGTGGGGTTCGACAGCGACCGGCCGAATATCTTTCAACAGCAGCTGGAGTTCATCCAGAAGAGCGGCATCGTCACGGCAATGGTCGGCCTGCTG
Organism: Anaerolineaceae bacterium; assembly: GCA_003448875.1. Classification (GTDB taxonomy): domain Bacteria; phylum Chloroflexota; class Anaerolineae; order Anaerolineales; family Anaerolineaceae; genus Bellilinea. The sequence continues at coordinate 465 of DLXG01000197.1, read as the reverse complement.
CAAGCCCCCTACGGGACAGCGCTTTATCAACGGATGGCGCGCGAGGGGCGTTTGCTGTCCGAATTGAGTGGCAGCAACACGGACGGCTCAACCAACATCCTTCCCAAGATGGGGCTGGATACCCTCAGGCAGGGATATCGGCGCTTGATTGGCGAACTGTATAGCCCCCAAACGTTTTATGAACGGGTGCGGACTTTTCTCGAAAATTATAACCCGCCCGGTCTGAATGTTTCGATCCACTGGGAAGAAGTGTACGCTTTCTTTGCTTCGATGTGGCGGCTGGGCGTGCTGGGCAGGGAGAGAAAAGAATACTGGCGTTTATTCTTCTGGACGCTGTGGAAATATCCGCGCAAGTTTGCGCTGGCGATCACCTTTGCTATTTACGGTTATCACTTCCGGCAGGTGTTTCAAAATCAGGCGGACTCTTAAGCAGGTATAACATCCCCTGACGGGGGCGCGCGGTCG
>DLXG01000080.1 GCA_003448875.1 Anaerolineaceae bacterium | reverse complement strand
GCCGGGTGAGAGGCAAACCGCCACGAGGTCAGCGCGCCGATGGGCAGTTTACTCAACACGCCCACGTCAATCAGACGGGGATCGTTGCCCTCCACCAGCGCCTGAAACGGGTAAAGCCCTTTCAAATAGTCGCGATTGAAGTGCTGCAAAGCCGGCAGGTCTTCCACTTCCTGCACCGCCAGCACATCCGCATCCATCTCCATGATACGGCGGGCAATCAGCGCGGTAGCGGCTTCGTCTTTTTCCTTGACTAAACGCCCCATGAAGGAACGGATGGCGTAATCCTGCGGGTCGTCAAAGGTATAGGTCACGCTCAGGCCGGTATCTCCGGCCAGGATGGCCTCGATGCGCCCCTTGAAATTGAAGCGTGAAAACAGGTTATTCAGGTTAAACGTGCCGATTTTGACAATCATCCCTCACCGCCTCTCTGCTAAACCTTTAAGCCAAATTCTGCTATCATTGTACCTGCAAGCCGTTCAGAACGTGTTATAAATGAGAGTGGAAAAAGGATTGGCGATGAACCGTGTCACAGCACAGTTGATTCTTGGCGATTGCCGGACAGAACTGAAAAATCTACCGGACAATTCGATTGACCTCATCTTTACCTCGCCACCCTACGCCGATAGCCGCAAAAATACGTATGGGGGCATTCGTCCCGATGAATATGTGGAGTGGTTCCTGCCCATCTCGGCCGAATTACTGCGTGTGCTTAAACCCGACGGTACTTTTATCCTGAATATAAAAGAAAAAGTAGTCAATGGCGAACGGCATACTTACGTAATTGAACTGATTCTTGAAATGCGGAAACAAGGCTGGTTATGGACGGAAGAGTTTATCTGGCACAAGAAGAATTCATACCCCGGCAAGTGGCCAAACCGCTTCCGTGACGCCTGGGAACGCCTGCTGCAATTCAATAAAACCCGCAAATTTAAGATGTTCCAGGATGCCGTGATGGTGCCAATGGGTAACTGGGCGGATAAGCGGCTCAGAAATCTGAGCGCCACTGACCAGGTGCGAGATCCCTCGCGAGTAGGCAGCGGCTTTGGTAAACGAATTGCTAACTGGCTTGGTCGAGAAAAAGCATACCCAACCAATGTACTCCATTTGGCAACCGAAACCCGCAACCGCAATCATAGTGCCGTCTTCCCCGAACCGCTGCCCGAATGGTTTATCAAACTGTTCACACAAACGGGGGACTGGGTGCTTGATCCATTCATGGGTTCAGGCACAACCATCCGCGTGGCTCAACGGATGGGTAGGAACGCTATTGGAATCGAAATCTTGCCGGAATATTTTGAACTAGCCCGAAACAGTATCCCACTGGAATACGAGGTGCCTGCACTTCAACTCAGCTTTTTAGAACAAAAGGGAATCTATCATGCCGATTCGGACGAATGAAATTCGTGACTATATCCAATCTCACATCAGCCAATTTCATGAGCGGCGTGCTGAAAGTCTCCAAAAGCTAAGGCTGCTTCAGGTATTGAAGCGCAAGAACCCTTATTTGTTTCGAGCAAAAAACATCAATACCTTTCACGATCTGGTAAAAAGTCTGCTGGATGCCCATTTGTCCTCTCAGGAAGAAACCATCTTTGGCGAGTTTTTGGAAGGTTTAGCCATCTTTGTATGCACCCAGGCTTACCAGGGACATAAATCCTCGGCGGAAGGAATCGATCTGGAATTCAGCAGAGACGGGAATTATTACTTAGTATCCATAAAATCAGGACCAAACTGGGGCAATAGCAGTCAGGTCAAGAAAATGATTGAAAATTTCAAGAAGGCGCAAAAAATTTTACGCACAAATAACCCTGCCATCCGGGTTCAGGCAATCAATGGTTGCTGTTACGGGAAAGATCCAAACCCCGACAAAGGCGACTACTTAAAACTGTGTGGTCAGGCTTTCTGGGAATTTATTTCCGGTGAACCAACACTCTATCTTGACTTGATCGAACCATTAGGCTGGCAGGCCAAACAGAAAAATGACGAGTTTTACCGGGAATATGACCGTATCTTGAATCAATTTACGATCCAATTTGCCAATCAATTCTCGCTGGACGGAAGAATTGACTGGGATAAACTTGTCCGAATCAATTCCGGCAAAGAAACCCTATAATTTACAGGTGAACCCCATGCTCATATCAATCCTCCCCTCCAATGTCCGTCGCAACCACGCCCTTGAACACGCCACCCTCCAAATTCTGGGCGAGAAGAACCCCCGCCTGCGCCTGGCCGGTTACTCCGATTCGCTCGGGTTCTGGATTATCGGAAAAGTGGATTTTGACGACTTGCAGGAAGCCATCCTTCAGGCACAAACCCGCTTGAACCGAGGCGAGTCCCACCTTGCCATTCACCCCAATTGCGGCACCAACTTCGCCGCCAGCGGTTTGATCGCCGCCCTGGCGGCCTTTTTCGCCATGCTGGGCAGCGGCAGTTCTGCCCGCAGTCGCTGGGAACGATTGCCGCTGATAGCCGTACTGGTGACACTCAGCCTGATTCTCAGCCGCCCGCTGGGGCCGTGGCTGCAAGCGGTTGCCACCACCGATGCGCACCTGAACGGCCTGCACGTGGTCGGCATTGACCGTTTTGAACGGCGTGGCATACCGTTCTACCGCATCCACACCCGCAGTTGATAAGACTCATGCCTGCCAGCCAGCCGGATGCCCCCATCATTCTGATCTACGGCGATGACGCTCAGGCCATCACCGAGGCTGTGGCAAAACTGGAAGCATCGGCAGCCGCCGATGCCGCTCTGGGCGACCTGAACCTGAGCCGCTTTGATCTGGAAGACCGCAACACCAGCGAGGATCAAATTCAGGGGGCTATCTATGCCCTGCCGTTTCTCGCTGCCCAACGGCTGGTTATTCTGCGCAACCCCTTTGCACGCTTCAAAACCGCCGAGGCCTGTCAGCGGTTGATCGGCTTGCTGGAGGAGATGCCACCGACTACCCGCGTGGTGCTGGTGATTCTGGATAAACCGCAGGGCAGCAAGGGCTGGGAGATCATGGACGACAAACGGCGTGGCAAGCCGCTGCTGGACTGGGCCAGAAAAGCCGGCTCACGCGTTCTGATTCGAGAACTGCGCCTGCCGCGCCCGCACGAAATGACCGATTGGATCCTGCGCCGCGCCAAACAGGAAGGCGGCCAGTTCACCCCGCGCGCCGCCGCCGAACTGGCTGCCCTGACCGGTAACGAAACCGGCATCGCCGCGCAGGAAATTCGCAAACTGCTCACCTACGTGGATTATCAGCGTCCGGTGGATGTGGAAGATGTACAGGAAGTCGCCGCCTCCGGCGGACAGGCGGACGTGTTCAAAATGGTGGATGCCATCGCGCTGGGAGAAACCCGCACCGCTCTGCGCCACCTGAAAATCTTGCTGGAAGAAGAAGACCCCGCCCGCCTGTTCGGGATGGTCATCCGCCAGTACCGTTTGTTGATTCTCATCCGTGAGGCATTGGAGCATGGCATTACCGCACCAGCCGAAATTGCTCAACGCTTGAAGCTGCATGCCTTTGCTGCCGAAAATCTGACCCGTCAGGCGCAACGCCTGAACCTGACAAAACTGGAAAGTGCCTACCGCTTGATTTTGACCACCGATCAGATGATAAAATCAGGTCAGGCGGATTTTGAAACGGCCTTGCAGACCCTCGTGGTGCAATTGTCCACACCCCAACCTGCTCCTTAACCATCCCTTGCCAATTTCATTACGAAACACCTTTCGCGTTTGAAAGGGAATTTTCATCGCCACCTGGCACGAACCTTGTTACCCCAACAGGGTCAGGGAAAAACGATTGGTTTGTTCAGCCCAGCGGAGGTGCGATGAAAATACCGCGTTTTGCAATTCTCAATGCCCTTGTCCTCATCAGCTTGCTGGTGATTCTGGTTTCATCTCATCCGGTACTGGCCGCCGGTGAACCGCCGGGTGAGCCGGTCAGCAGCCTGCCACCCGAATTGCAGGCCGCTCTGGATCAACGCATCAACCAAATCGGCATTCAATCGCTGGGATTCTTGATGTACGAACCGCGCGTGGTCGGTGTGGAGTATTCAGCCGATGGCACGCTGGCGCTGATCTGGTTTGCGTTCGTGGATCCGGAAACCGGTCAGCTGATCGAAGGCGAGCCGGGTCTGGCGGTGGCCCGCCTGACCGCACCGGCCGAGGGGCAAAAGGGTATTCAGTCCTGGGATGTGACCCTGCAAGCCGATGACGAATGGGGCGAAACCCTGCTGGAAGTGCCGCAAGACCTGCTGAGCGATGAAGTGCGCCAGATGTACCTGCCCCCCAGCGAGGAAAAGAGCATCCTGACCACCACGGTCTACCGCGGCTATAAACTGCCCTGGCCGGCCGGCGTTTCGCACCGTGTTTCGCAGTCGGTCAGCCACAGCACCTGCGCCAACTGGGTGGACTGCCGCTACGCCTGGGACTTTGCCGAAGACAGCCCCAATCAAAATTGGCCGATTCTGGCCTCCAAAGGCGGCATTGTCAAACGGGTCAAGTGGGATATTCCCACCCGTTCGCCCTCCGCCTGCCCGGGGGATGGCACGGTCGGCAATTACATTGTGCTGGAAGACCGCAGCACCACTCCGTGGACGTATCAGTTATACCTGCACCTCGCTCAAAACAGCATTCCCGAACGGCTGCGCACCCCCGGCGCCATCGTCCAGCAGGGAGAATACATCGGGCTGGTGGATAACACCGGCGCATCCTGCGGCAGTCATCTGCATTTTCATGTTCACACCAACCCCAATTCCTACTGGGGTACGTCCGTAGACATCCGCTTTGATGATGTAGCGGTCAACGACGGCCGCCCGCGCACCTGTTTTGAAGCCGCCAACTGGTCAGCCTACGGCAACCAGTGCGAACCGGGCAACCGCTACACCTCCGGCAACATCGGCACCAACCCGCCGGCCGGCTCGTTGACCCTGCCTGCCCCCGGTCAAGAAATCACCGCTTCCAGCGTGCTGGTGGCCGGCACGGCCTGGGATGACCAGCAGGTAACCAACATTCAAATCATCGCCCGCGGACTGGACGGGATTTGGAAAGATGTCGGCCCCGGCTTTACCCAGAGTCCCTTTGTGGTCGAGGCCGATTTATGCGCCGCCGGCATCCCCAATGGGCCGGTGGATATTGCCCTGCGGGTGTGGGACAATCACGGCAACGTGACCATTCAGCCGCAAGGGCTGCGCACGGTGCTGAAGAAGTACAACTGCCCCGCGGCTGCCCCGGCCTGTACGCTGAGCGACAACAAAATCATCCTGTACAGTCAGCCCAATTATCAGGGCAGCTGCCGCGAATACCTGTGGAACGGCGAGATCAGCGTACCGGATCTGGCAACCGGCGGCTCGCCGGTGGGCAGCAACAACACCCAGTCCATCCGGGTGGGCGCCAATGTGCGTGCCGTGCTGTACGACGGCACCAGTTACAGCGGACGGGCTGAGGCTTTCGAGCGTGATGACCCCAACCTGGCCGACAACCCCATCGGGGCTAAAACCGCCTCTTCCCTCAAAGTTCAGGCGCGCAGTTTCACCAGCCTGTCTTCTTCCTTCGTTTACCCGGCCAACGGCAGTTCCATCCCGGCTACCGATTCGATCACCCTGTTCATGTCCTCACCCTCGGCAACCGCCTTCGGCTTCACCCTCAACCGGAATGGGCAGTTATACCAGAATTACGATAACCTGACCTTCCCGGCCGTTTCCATCGGCAGCCTGCCGCCGGGCAGTTACTCGGTGCGCGGCTGCGCCAGCGTGGCCGCCAGCGGAGCCAACTGCGCCGACCGCACTGATTGGATCAACTTCACCGTCACCAGCGCAGCGCTGCCCAACAACAGTCTGAAAACCACGCCCTTCAACGACGGCTTTAACAGCAACAACGGCGACTGGCACGCCAGCGGCGGCTGGCAGCACACCGGCACTTACTGGCGCTACGGCAACGGCACTTCTTACAGCGGCAGCGGCAGCCTGACCTCCCCGCCCATCCGCCTGCCCGACAGTGGCAGCCCCTACCTGTACTTCAACTACCGCTACCGCACCGAATCACCGGCCCCGTGGTGGGATCAGCGCCGCCTGCAAATTTCAGTGGATGGCGGGCCGTTCAGCGACCTGCCCGGCTGGGGGCAGTTTTCCAACGACGCCCCCACCGTCAATACCTGGCTGAACACCCCCAACATTGACCTGAGCGCCTATCTGGGCAAGACCATCCGCATCCGCTTTTACTTCAACACGCTGGATGGCAACTACAATCAGGGGGTTGGCTGGGAAATTGACAATTTTCAAATCCTGAACACCCAACCCACCGGCGGCTGTGCCGTCAACCCCGCCAACATCAGCCTTGCTGCGGCCCGCTGGGTCAATATCGGCGATACTGTTGTCGGTGAAACCCTGTGCGTGCCGGGCACGCAGCTTTTGTACCAGTTCTTCGGCTTTCAGGGGCAGAGCATCCGCGCTGAGGTCAACGCCAGAGTGATCGGCTCACAACTGGATCCTTACCTGTACTTGCTGGATAGCAGCGGCGGAATGATCGCCGAAAATGATGACATCGTTTATCAGCAGGATCGCGACTCGCGCATCGA
>DLXG01000183.1 GCA_003448875.1 Anaerolineaceae bacterium | reverse complement strand
CCGCTATAATTTAGGCTCGCTCGGGCAGATTCTCGGCATTCTCATCCCCAATTCTCACCGTGCGCTGGATGATGCCCGCCTTGCCCACGCGGTTTTCTGGCAGTTGTATCAGCGCGCTCTGGCTCTGCCCATCGAATTGCTGGCGGAAATCGTCCGTCACAGCGAACCTCTCGAATGGGACGGCGGCTGGATCTTTCAGCAGATCCTGCGGGCGCGCCCCCGCCAGCCAATCCAGCCCCGCCCGGCTCACCAGCAGCCATACGAAGGGCTGTTTGCGTCAGAATACCGTCTGGCTGCGCCGCTGACTCTGGTCGAAACCCCCGTCCCGCTGGATGAAGATGAGGTAGCCTCCATTTTGGAACCGGGCGGGCTGTTTGCCCGCTACTTTGACCAGTTTGAATACCGCAGCCAGCAGGTAGAGATGCTGCGGGCGGTCACCCGCGCTTTATCCAAAGGCGAACACCTGATGGTCGAAGCGGGAACGGGTATCGGTAAATCTTTCGCCTATCTGGTGCCGGCGGCTTTATGGGCAATTCAAAATAACACCCGCGTGGTGATCTCCACCAACACCATCACCCTGCAAGAGCAGTTAATCAACAAAGACATTCCCGATCTGCGTGACGCGCTCAAACTCGACCTGCGCGCTACTGTCCTGAAAGGACGGGGAAATTACCTGTGCCCGCGCCGTTTGGAGGCCCTGCGGCATAAAGGCCCCGAAACACCCGAAGAAATGCGCGTGCTGGCCAAAGTTTTAGTCTGGCTGCACGAAGGCGGCCGAGGTGACCGCTCGGAAATCAATCTGAACGGGCCGGCGGAACGTGAGGTCTGGATGCGCCTTTCAGCCGAAGATGAGGGCTGCAAATCAGAGACCTGCGTGAGCCGGATGGGAGGCGCCTGCCCGTTTTACCAGTCCCGCCAGCAGGCGTTGAGCGCTCATCTGATTGTTGTCAACCATGCTTTGCTGCTCTCGGATGTCGTCAGCGGCAGCCGGGTACTGCCCGAATATCAATACCTGATCGTGGACGAAGGCCATCACATCGAATCGGCCTCGACCAACGCGCTCAGTTACCGCGTCACCCAGAATGACCTGACCCGCCTTTTGCAGGAATTGGGGGGAAACACCAGCGGTGTATTGGGACGGCTGTTAACCTTGATGAAAGACATCCTGCGCCCATCCGAATTTGCCCTGCTTGATAGAACGATCACACGGGCAACCGACCTTGCCGCCCGTCTTAATTTTGAACTTCAGCAATTCCTGAAAAGCATTGAATTTTTTATGGAAAACGCCCGCGAAGGCAAGCCGGTCAGCCCGTATGGGCAGCAGGTGCGCATTTTACCGGCCACCCGTAAACTGCCCGATTGGACCGAAGTGGAGATTGAGTGGGACAGCGCCAACGAAACCCTCTCTTTGCTGCTAAACCTGATTGCGGATTTACACAAGGGGCTCAGTGAAGGGCTGGAACGGCTGGGGGAAGAGGTGGAAGATACGCTGGGCAATTTAGCCAGCATTTTCCGCCGTTTGAGCGAAGCCCAGACCTACCTTAACGGTCTGGTCAGCAAGCCGGACCCAGAGGCTATTTACTGGGTAGAAATCAGCCCGACCAGCAACCGGCTTTCCTTGCAGGCTGCTCCCCTGCACATCGGGCCGCTCATGGAAAAATACCTGTGGCACGAAAAAAACAGCATCATCCTCACTTCCGCAACGCTTACGGCTGAGGGTGAGTTCACCTACCTGCGTTCGCGCTTAAATGCGGACGAGGCCGACGAATTAATCCTTGGCTCGCCGTTCGATTACGAAAACGCAGCCCTGCTCTACATTGCCAAAGATATTCCCGAACCGGTAGATGCCAATGGATATCAACGCGCCGTGGAACAAACTCTAATTCGCCTGGCGCGCGCCACGGGGGGACGGATGCTGGTTCTGTTTACATCCTATGCTCAACTGCGGCGCACCTCACAAACCATCACACCGCCGCTGCTCGAAGCGGGCATTCAGGTCTACGAACAGGGCGAAGGCGCTTCTGCCAATCTCCTGTTGGAAACATTTCGGGAAAGTGATAAAGCCGTGCTTCTGGGAACTCGCGCCTTTTGGGAGGGGGTGGATATTCCCGGTGAAGCGCTTTCGGTGCTGGTTATCGTCAAATTGCCCTTTGATGTGCCATCTGACCCAATTATCGCCGCCCGTTCGGAAACATTTGACGATCCCTTCAACGAATATCAACTGCCGGAAGCCATTTTGCGCTTTCGGCAGGGGTTTGGCAGGTTGATTCGCACCCAGTCCGACCGGGGGGTAGTGGTTATCCTTGACCGGCGCATTCTCACAAAACCATACGGCAAGGCGTTTCTCGAATCCCTGCCCCCCTGCAAAGTGTACCCCGGCTCGCTGAACGAATTACCCGCCATCGCTGCCCGCTGGCTGAATTTATAATCGCTCAGCCTTCCTGCGGAAGGGTTACTGAGAAAGCGAAGCGATAAAAAGCTGATTACCAAAGGCCAGCACCAGATTCCGCCCCATGGTTACGCGAAAGGCCGTCGCCGGGCGGGCAGGCACAGGTGTTGCGCCATCTTGCAGGGGACGAATCTCCTGCACAAAGGTCATTCCCAGACTGAACTGGTAGATTGCCGGTGCCGCCGGGTTCAGCACATACAGGGATGGTTCCGGCGGTTGGGTAGCCTGAATCTGGCTCAGATTGACGCCCAGATTATCCACTTCCCCCACCGGCTCACCTGCCCGGCTGATGCGGTAAGGGTACGGATCGGTGCAGCGGGTTGGGGTGGCGCTGACACTGCTATAAGTGCAAAGCACCATCCCGCCGTCTTCACGCAGAATGTAAAGATCATTCTGGTAGATGGCAATATCCACCGCTTTGGAAAGGTCCGGGATGGAGTCTCCAAAGAAAAGGCGCGGTCCTGCCAGCGGGTCGCTGAAATCTACTCCCTGTCCATCAAACCGCCAGACGGCGTTTGAACGCGGATCGAGCAGGTGCAGCAAGCCGGGCGAGTAGATCATCGCCCGCAGGCTGCCCCAGCCGGCATCCGGCGGACGCAACGGAATGGCACTGGTCTTGTTGGCATCCAGCGAACAATACAACAGGTTACCGAACGAATCAATGCCCATCACCACCGCATCCAGCGAATTGGGGATGGGTGCAGCGGCAATGTCCACCAGCGGGCCGATGATTAAACCGCCCACCAGATTGGGCCCGCAGAAAAAGCGGCTGTCCACTTCGTACCCCGGGCGGGTGTACACCAGCCGGATCACACGTCCGCTGGATTGATCCAGCAGGTACAGATCCTCGGAGGGGGTAGATACAATCCGGGTGATGTTAACTTTGCTGTCGAAAGGCCCCGGCAATAGCGCCGAAAATTCCAAGCGTCGAATGCCTTCTAATTGATCCAGAGATGATAAAATCTGACGCCGCAGGCTGCGCATCCGTTCCGAATTACCGAACTCAGCCGCCTGATCGAGGTAACCCAGGGCTGCCTCGTAATTGACCCGTTTCATCAGCACATCGCTCTGGGCATCCGCTTGAGCCACCATCTGTTCGGCCTGCGTGAGGAAGAGGCGGTGCTGTTCACCGCGCCCCTGCTGCCAGTAGGCAGTCATGGCAATAGCCACCACAATGAGAGGCACCACCACGGCAATGAAGAGCATGGCACTATTCGAGAGCGCCGGCAGCCGGTCAGCCTTACCGGGCAGCATCCGCGCCATCCAGCGCGAAAGCGCTGCAGCAGTGCGCTGACGGAAAGTTTGCCAGCCATGCAAAGCACGGCTTAACCATCCGCCAGCCTTACGCGCCGCTGGTGAAATCTGTTGGAGCAGCGGCGGTTCGGCAGGCTGCGATTTTGGAACGGTATTTCCCTGTGCTACTTCCACATTTGACAGAGGTTCTTTGTCTACCGCTTCTGTAAGGGTAGAGGTCTTTTTCTTTGCAACGTTGATCTGCACCTGGCCCAACCGTTGCTGCAAGCGCTGCAAGAGACCGGTTTCAGGTTCTGTCCCTTTGCTCTCTTCACCGGCAAGGTAAACCGCCCGTCTGGTCTCCTGTCCGGCTTCTTCAACAACGGCGGATTGGCTGGCTGGCTGCGGCGCCGGCACTGCGGCTGGCTTTTCTCGCCGCTCCGGGGGCAGTTCAACGGGTCTCTGCATCGCAGGCGGTTCTGCTTCCCCCGCCCGCAAATTGCGGACGTGCAGTTCACCCTGCCCTTTGCGGGTGCGCAGCATCACAAAACTGAGATTTTCATCCGCCTGAACCAGCAAACGGCGGCGTAAATTATCCAGCGAAAGTTGTGTGCTGCCCAGCAGCGTCTGCCGCGACCAGTTTTGCGGGGGTTGGACGCATAATAAAGCCAGATCAGAGGGTTGGAAGGTGCAGCGGAAAAACCGGATTGCTGGCGTGCGGCTGATTCCCAATCCACGGCCGGCTCCCTGCGGGTCATGGAAATGTTCCACCGTTTGGGGGTTGATGACAAATGAATGCACCGGCCCGCAATGCGCCAGATAGAGCATCTCATCGTGTAATACTGCCACGATCAACAACCCCAGGAGAGGGTTACCATCTTTGGCCTGTCGCAGATTGCGCGCCAGCAACCGCTCATTGACCTGATCGGCAACCGCCTTCATGGCGCTGGTGACCGTGCCGCGCGTGGCAAAGTAGAGCCGGCTGAGTTTTTCCAGCAAATCTTCCGGCGCACCTTGCAGCGGGCTGCCCCGCTCGGCCAGTTGTAAAAAGATCACCAGGCGGTCTTTTTCCCGGCCGCGTGCTGCCCGCTTGGGTGGCAGGCTGGTGAACAAACCCGGCAAATCGCTTTCTTCTTTACCTTGCAGGCGGTTGTACTTGAAAACGGTCAGATCGAACACAGGCAAGCCTTTAACACACGGTTACGCACAATGAGATTATTATACCCTCCCGTACAATTTGCAACTTTTGTGCCAGACCGTTAAAAATTTCTTATTCGCTGTTGCCGCCAAGGATCTTTTCAATTAGGCCGGGCTCATCCCGCATCAGACCGGCTGGCGGCAAACGTTTTACCATCACCTTCCAAAGCGGATTGCGTTGGAAAACCTGTCGAAAAATCGGCAAGGCCTCGTTCAAGCGGCCCAAGTCAGCCATTGTAACCGCCTGCCAGAATTGGATTTCCTCGTTTTCCGGCAGCAAGTCCGCAGCGGTACGGTATGCCTGCATGGCCGCTTCCGTATCTCCTGCTCCTAAAAGCCCATCCCCGCGGTTCATCCATTCA
>DLXG01000123.1 GCA_003448875.1 Anaerolineaceae bacterium | reverse complement strand
ATTGAACCGGGCTTACGCTCACTGGCTTATAGTTTCTTTGTGCCTATTTTCTTTGTCAACATTGGCCTGAGTGTAGACACCCACCTGCTTAACCTGAATGCCCTCTGGCTTATGCTGATTATCAGCACTTATGCTATACTGGGTAAGGTAATCGGCTGCGGGTTGGGTGCAAAAATCGGTGGATTCAACTGGCTGGAATCACTGCAACTTGGCATCGGCATGATTTCGCGCGGAGAGGTGGGCTTAATTGTTGCCAGTATTGGTCTGGCAGAAGGATATATAAACGAAACGGTATTTTCAGCTATTATAGGCATGGTACTGATTACTACCCTGGTCACACCACCCCTATTACGCGCATCTTTTAGAAAAGCCGCCACTCCTGCCATTACACCTGCTCAAGAATAAATATAAGTTCCCGACTTTGGACGGGAGGAAAAAATGTACATGATTTTCTTTGTTTTACACAACCCAGAACTCCTCGAACAGGTGCTGAATGCCTGGGAAGAAGCCGGAGTTGGGGGGGTTACCATTTTGCCCAGCACAGGTCTGGCACGCATCCGTGCCAAAGGAACGTGGCGGGATGACATCCCCCTGTTTCCAAGCCTGGAAGATTTTCAAGAACACTTGCAAAATCTGAACCGTACTCTGATCACCATCGTAGAAAACGACGCCATGGTGGATAGAGTGGTAGCCGCAACTCAACAGGTGACCGGTGACCTGAACCTGCCCAATACCGGCATTCTTTCCGTGTTACCGGTGGTTCGCAGTTACGGTCTAAACCGCATTCCAGACGTCAACGGCTCGTGAGCCGGTTCGATTTGACGGAACGGGAAGGGTCTGGTAAAATCATCGGGCTTTGAGCGTTGTACCCTTCGCTCACTGCTACCAATCCATTTTTGTTGTATGAAAGGGCTTGAACCATGAAAGTTTTACTGATTAAGGACGTTTATAAACTGGGCCGCGCCGGCGATGTCAAGAAAGTAGCCGACGGCTACGGCCGCAATTATCTGATCCCGCAAGGCCTGGCGGTGCTGGCCACCCCCGGCACGCTCAAACAGGTGGATCAAATCCGCGCCAAAGCGGCAGCCCGCCGTCAGGAACTGAACACCGAAATGAGCAGTGTTGCCGAAAAATTAAATGGCAAGTACTTCACTTTCGCTTCCAAAGCCGGTGAAACAGGCAAATTATACGGTTCTATCACCACTCAGATGATTGCCGACGCCATCAAACAAAATCTGGGCATTGAAGTTGACCGCCATCAGATCGAATGCGAACCAATTCGTAATCTTGGTGAACACGTTGCCCATGTCCGCTTGACGGTTGACCTTGTACCCGAAATCCACATTGTCGTTCACCGCGAAGGCGAGGTGGTACAGGTTCCTTCCACTGAACCTGAGAAGCCTGCCGAAGAAACCCCGGCGGAATAAATTAAAAGGTTTGATCGTTCGAGTCATCAAGACCGGCCACAGCCAGAAATCCGGCGGCAGGCCGGTCTTTGATTGAGGGTATAATACGGCAATGAAACTCACCATCGGGCAATACCTGCGTCAATTGCGGGAAGAGCGTGGTATCACTCTTGAACAACTCGCTCAGGCAACCCGCATTAACCCCACTTACCTGCGGGCGCTGGAAAATGATGAACCGTCTCTCTTGCCCTCCGCGGTGCAGGGACGTGGTTACCTGCGCCTGATTGCCGGGGCATTCAATATTGATCCGCAGCCCTTGCTAGCCGCTTTTCCGGATAAGGAAGTCATCCTACCCTCCCAACCAGAAGCAGAACCCACCCCAGAAACAACCGAACAGTCCGTCACTGCTCAGCCTTCCGAAACAGAAGAATCATCGGGAGAGGAAGAGCAAGAAATCATCCCTGAAACGATTTCTGAGGTCACTGCAATCTCAACCGACGAGGCTGCCGTTACGCCGCCTCCGCTTGAGGGAAGTTCCTCATTTGTCTTTTCCCAAATCGGTGAGCAATTCCGCTCTCAACGTGAAGCGTTGGGGATTTCTCTGCAAGACGCCGAACGATTTACCCGCCTGAAAGCCCGTTATCTACAAGCGATTGAAGAAGGCCGTCTGGATCAACTCCCCTCGCTCGTTCAAGGACGAGGGATGCTGCGCAACTACGCCGAGTTCCTGAATCTGGATAGCGAAGCTATCTTGCTGCAATTTGCTGATGGGCTGCAGCGCCGCAGACTGGAACATCTGGCTGCAACGGCGCCCGCCAGAACCACTCCTGCTGGTAGCCAGGCAAAACTGCCCAATCGCCTCTCGCTTTTCTTGCGAAGATGGATGACGCCAGATCTTCTGGTTGGTGGTCTGTTATTTCTGATTCTTCTGGTATTCGTCATCTGGGGTACGGCGCGGGTGTCAGGTTTACAAGGCCAGGAACCACAGGCTACTCCTCCATCCATTTCTGAATTACTGCTCAACACAGCCGAAATTGGCAACTCCACTGCTCAAACCCCCACACCCTCCCCAACACCATCCTCTGCGCAAAGCAACGGCCTTGTTTTGCCCCCATCACCCGCAGAGGGTGAAGAGGCTTCACCCACCGGCCAGCCGCCGCTCAGCACCGATCCGGTACAGGTGTACGTCATCGCCAATCAACGCGTCTGGCTGAGGGTGGTGGTGGATAATCGGGTTGCATTTGAAGGACGCACCATACCCGGCAGTGCCTATCCCTTTACGGGTAAAGAGTCCATTGAATTGACCAGTGGAAATGCAGCCGGCATTCAAATTGTATATAACCAGAACAATCTGGGCAGTTTGGGCGGCTCAGGGGATGTGCTGCGCATGATTTTTACTGCAGAGGGTACGCTCGTCCCAACCCCCTTATTTACAAACACACCGGCTCCCACCCTGCCGCCCACCTTTACTCCCCAACCCACTCCTCAATTACCTACCCCCACGGTTACTCCCTTTGTTCCTTAGAGGTTGAATGAAGTCGAAAAGTTTTTACCTGCTTTCATTAGGCTGTTCCAAGAATACGGTTGATTCCACATCCATGGCGGAATTGCTCCAACGCGCCGGTTACCAACCCACCGAAAAAGCGGCACAAGCCAACGTTTTGATCGTCAATACCTGCGGTTTTATTCAGCCGGCCCGGGATGAATCAATCCGCGAACTGCGCGCTTTGGCCCGCCGCAAACGGCAGGGACAGATGTTAATCGCCGCCGGCTGCCTGACTCAGCGTTACCGCGAATGGGTACTTCAGCAAGTACCCGGTATTGATGGAATCATGGGCACCCGCCGCTGGATGGATGTTCTGGATGTCATTGAGAAAATCCGCCAGTCACCCCCCCAGCCAGTTTATCACATCCCCGAAGACGGCCTCATCGGTCGGGATGAAAAGGGAGTATTAAGGGCAGCAGTTCAGGGCAGCAGTGCCTACCTGAAAATTGCCGATGGCTGCCGCAGACCGTGTGCTTTTTGTGCCATTCCGCTTATTAAAGGCACTCTCGTCAGCCGTCCCGCCGAAACCATCATTGAAGAAGCCAAACGGCTTGAACAACAGGGGGTCAAAGAATTAATCCTGATTGCTCAGGATACGACCGATTACGGACATGACCTCGGCATCCGGGACGGTTTGCCAGTTCTGTTAGAGGGAGTGTTAAAAGCCACTTCCATCCCCTGGATTCGCATTCTGTACGCCTTTCCGGGGTATGTTACCGACCGTTTGATCGAAATGATGGCATCCAACCCGCGCGTGCTGCACTATCTGGATATGCCGCTCCAGCATGCCCACCCGGACACACTCAAACGGATGCGCCGCCCGGCAAACATGGAT
>DLXG01000261.1 GCA_003448875.1 Anaerolineaceae bacterium | reverse complement strand
TAAAGTTGGAGCGGCCGATAAGTGAGCCACATCTGCAGCAGCAGGTTGAAAAGTCCGTCCGGGTAAATTTCCCAGCCCATTTCGGTATAACCTTCGGGCGGGTTGGCAGTCGGCGCAATATTGTTGACCAGATCTTCATTGCCCGCCCGCAGTACCCCCCGGCGGTAATAATTCAAGCCCAGATAATCCAACGGCTGGCTGATCAGATCGTAATCGCCCGCTTGTAGAAAATCCAGACCATTGGGCAAATGTCCGCGGCGGATGTGTTCGCTGATCACATCAGCGGGATATTCGCGTCCGTAAATCGGATCGAGGAACCAGCGGTTGTGATAGCCGTCAAACCAGCGGTACTCGGCGTAATCCGCCGGTGAAGGGGAAGCCGGTTCGGCGGGAATGGGGTCAATTACAAAGCCCACATCGGCTTTGGGGCAGTTGGCTCGCAGCACCTGCACCGCCAAACCGTGCGAAAGCAGTAAGTGATGCGCAGCCCGCAGGGCAGTGTACCAGTCGCATATACCGGGGGCATGAATGCCCAACTGGTGCCCCAGCAGACTGGCGCAGGTCACCTCGTTATGGGTTGTCCAATCCTGAATGCGGTCACCCAGCCGCCGGCTGATGACATCCGCATATTCGGCAAAGGCATAGGCGGTATCGCGCCTGCTCCAGCCGCCTTCATCTTCTAATGCCTGCGGCAGGTCCCAGTGGAACAGAGTCGGATAAGGGGTAATCCCGGCTTCCAACAGACCATCCACCAGCCGTTCGTAAAAATCGAGGCCAGCCGGGTTGACCCTGCCGCGGCCCTCCGGCAGGATGCGCGCCCACGCAATACTAAAGCGGTAGGCTTTCAGCCCGATTTGCCGCATCAGGGCAATATCCTCCGGCCAGCGGTGGTAGTGATCAGCAGCCACATCGCCGGTATCGCCGTTGAGAACCCTGCCGGGGGTATGGGCAAAGCGGTCCCAAATCGATTCACCCTTGCCGTCCTCATTCCAGGCGCCTTCAATTTGATAGGCGGAAGTCGCCGCCCCCCACACAAATCCTTCTGGAAAAACCCATTCTGACATTTGATTATCCCTCACGAGCAACATAAGATAATTTATCTTAACATAAAATCTCCCCCCTGCGGGGAGCAGAGGGGAGAAAAAGAGGGGCTTAAGTAGACTGGGCTACTTGCGGATGAGGGGGAGGTACGAGTGATAATAGGCCACCCAAACACGGGCTTCTGCCACTTCCTGTTCGGTTTGCGGGGCATTGTTATCATGCTGCAATTGATTAATCAGCCACCCCTCCCTGGCAGTGCTTTCTACCCGCACCTGATAGGTGATGGTATGGGTGGGTTGGCTTATCACCGCATCGAAGCAAATGGCCGTGCCGTTGGTGATCTGGCTCAGGGCTTCATCATTATAGGCGTATTTAATCCCGAGAACGCCGCCGGCATCTTCCAGCCCAATCGTACCGGTAGTCAGCGGACCGTTGAGATTATCGTAGGCGAAAATGATCTCGTATGCACCCGGCGTATCATCCGGCTGTTTGGCAAGGTAGAATTCCACGTCATAAGTTTGCGCTGTTTCACCGTATACATGCACATCGTCCATTTCCAGGATATGCGCAACCGGATTGTTGTCCAAATCGGTCAGGTTAGTCAGTGTAATTCCATAATTATTGGCCGCATCATACTGAACTTCCAGATCCTGCCAGAAGAAGGCCAGCAGATTGTTGGGGTCAGCGGAGTTGGGGATGTCTTTATTTTCCCAGGGGGCTGTACCCGGCGTCGAAGGATCAAAGAAGGCTATCCCATCATCCATAAAATTGATGATATTCCCAACGTTTTGACCAAAATACTGGATCGGACCCCCACCAGTTTCCCAATACCACCATTTTGTATCTCCAGATAGGCTGGGACTGGTAGAGAAACCATACTCTTCAAGGTCAACATACCCGCCGTTTGTGGCGTAGGGCATGGCGCAGGTGGAATCTTGATGGCTGGTGGTGATGGAGTAGGTCGGGTAAGAACCGCTCACCGTTCCGCTCCAGGTGACTCTGCGGTTAGTGCTGTCGTAGGTCGCTCCGCCGGTCAGCGATCCGGGAATGAGGCTGACACCCTGCGGAAGTTGATCTACGATGGTATAGGCTAGATCGAACGGATTGGGATTGGTGATAGTGATCGTGTAGGTCAGAATATCACCGACACGAGCAGTTTCGTAATCTACGCTTTTAACCACTTCATCTCCAAGACGGCGCACATCCAGCCCAACCACACCAATATCCCCCTCACTGCCGGGCTGAGAACCGACACTGAAAGCACCGTACAACCGATCGCCGACCTGGCTTTCTTCATCCCAGATTACTTCCAATTCAAACGGCACTGAGCTCGGGTTGGAAGAGGGTCCATTCACCGTGAGGTTCCCTTCATCCGTGGCAGTGACCACGCCCACCGCCAGGGTAAATGAATCATCGGGGCTGCCGTCCCAGTTCTGAACCAATATCCACCAGTCTCCCGCTTCTGGAAGCATCTCGCTCAGGTATTCCAGAGCGGCAGATGTAGCGCTGAGGTTGTAAATTTCATCCTCTTCCGGCAAGCCGTTGCCGTTCTTATCAATGCCAAGGTAAAGGTCAAGGTCATTGGCGGTTGTATCGGTGATTTCCGCCACGAGACGGACGGCATCATCAGGCACTTCCACAGTGGTGTACCACACCTGTGCAAGGTTATCGAAAGGATCGTTGGGCGTCCCATCCGGGTCGAGAATGTTCTGGAACAGGACAGCTTTAACCAGACCATAATTTACGATGGTGAGATCGACAATTTCCAGCGCCTTCAGGTTTTCCAATTTTCCGGTCGCGCGATTGCGGTAGGTATCAAACTGCACCAGCGAGGGCAGGTTGCCGCTGGTGGAAAAAACCGCCACCGGCAGGTGCAGGTCAGCGACGTCAGTGCCGTCGCTGAATTTGTCGTTAGTATCGAGCTGCACCGTCCCAAAAGTCCACTGGTTCAACGGCAGGCTACTGACATCGGCGGTGAAGGTGACCGTTTGGGTTTGACCAGCATTAACGGTAAAAGAGGATGGGCTGGCGGACATCCACGACGGCAGGGTAATGCTCATGCTGACCGGTACGTCGCTTACATTTGTTAAGGTACGCGTCCACGAGCAGCTGGCCACACAAAAGTTGTTTTGCAAAGCGGGCAGGTTGAGCATCTTGGGGTCGCCGCCCTTAGCCGGGTCGGCGGTTTCAAAATTAGCGGTGATTTCCTCCAGGATCAAGCCTGCGCGGGCGGCGGCTTTCAGGTCAACCCGCCCGGCACCGTGGTCGAAGACATCGGCCGGCGTGGCACGGTCTTCCTTAAGCAGCCCGTCATATTTGGCGGTCATCATCAGGGCCGATTTGATCGCTGCCGGGCTCCAGCCGGGGTGGAGGGCTTTGAGCAGTGCAGCCGCCCCGGCCACATGCGGGCTAGACATGGATGTCCCTTGATACAGGGCATATTCCGGTGCCGAACCTGGCGTGATCGTTCCATCGCCAACGGCTGCCAGAACTTCCAGCCCCGGCGCGGTGATATCGGGTTTGAGTATTTCAAAATTATTGTAACTCGGCCCGCGGAAACTGAAATCGGCTTTGATATCGCCGTAATCCCCCTCCAGCCTGTCAAAGGGAAGAATATCCACTTTGACCGGGATCGAAGACTCGTCCATTACCTGCAGGATGTAATCACGCACAGCCTCACCGTCTTGCTGATCCAGCATAGCAGACGGTATGGTAGTAGCTTCCAGCCCATCCATCGGGAAAGCAAACCCGGCATTGTTGAAAATTAGCACTCCAATAGCACCAGCCGCTTCGGCGTTATTAACCTTGGTTAGAAATGGACAGCCGCCACGCTGAATCAAAGCGATAGAATTCTCAAAGAAATTTTCAGCAAACGGCGTACAGCCGTCTGAATTGTCAGTATCAAAGTGAATTTCAACCGACATCAGATAAGTTTCAAATTTCGGC
>DLXG01000312.1 GCA_003448875.1 Anaerolineaceae bacterium | reverse complement strand
GGGCTGGGGGTGGGGGTAGCCGCCGGGGTGGCGGGCTGCGCGCAGGCTGACAGCACAAGGCTCAGCAGCAGAACAAAGACGAGTAGAACGCTGTATCGTTTCATTGGGATAACCTTTCAAATTGAATGGGTTTTGGGTTGGGGATTACGTTGCCGGCATCGCCAGCGGGTTTCAGGGAAGGGGTATTTTTCTTGGCAGCGGCGCTGGCTCACCCAATAAAATCTCCCTGCCGGTTGCGGGCAGGGAGGGGAGAGATCGGAGTTTGCGGTGTTGCCAGTCCAATGTTCCCCACCTCCTTTCCGCGAGAGTGTGGTGAACGCCTGCTGGGCGGGCGGCCTGGCTCTTTCGGCAGGGTTGCCGAAATTACAGTTGCGCGTCAGCACCGGACTTGCACCGGTTTCGCCTTTCAGCCTTTCCATCCGGGGAATTGGGCACCCCGCAGGCACTCATTCAATTGTAAATAGATTGTACGGTTTTCTGCGGCGGGTGTCAAGCAAATGGGATGGGAATCGGACAGCGGGGCGGAGAGTTGCCCATAGACCGTACTTTCGGGCGAAAGAGGGATCGATTGCTTTGGAGCATGATTATTAAATTTTTTTTGATCTCCCAAAATGGGTTGATGACCGTGGGAAAGCCCTATAATAGGATAAAGATATCAGGGAAAATCGGAGGTAAGCGAGTGCAAGATCAAAGGATATATTGATAAGGGAAATGCTGTGGAAATGGAATAATCAATTTCATTCTGCCAAGAGAAGTATTTTCAAGCCAGAATAATAAATCGAAAATTTCCAAAACCGGTTGTCAATTTTGTAGTACCAAGCCAATTTTGTATCAACTCTCAAGAGGATCAAGATGAATTCAAAATTTATTCGATTACTCAGCCTTTCGACCGTTGTTGCGGCCGTATTCTATTTTCTTCATGTCTATTTCGGCATCCAGAATTACCCCGGCTACAATAGTTTAAGTCAGGCAGTGAGCGATCTGACTGCCACAGATGCTCCTTCTTTTGTTGTTGCTTCAAGGTATTCTTCCCTCTATTCCATGTTCTCTGTTCTTGGTTGTACTTTCCTCTGTCTGGTAGTCGCAAACCATGTGAACAAAACCTTTAGAACGGGAATATATCTTTATACAATCATGAATTGGGTATCCAGCGTTGGTTACACTTTGTTTCCCCTCAGCAGTAAAGGTTTTCAAGGTACTTTTCAAGACATCATGCATTTCTATGTGGTAACAATATCGGTCGTACTGCTCTCTATAATCTCCCTGATCCTCATTTTTATCGGCGGACGGAAATACCGTGAAACAAAGTGGGTATCTATCCTTGCACTCGTCACCTTGCTGTTTATGTTTTCGGGTTCAATTGGAACGGGAATCGTTCCAGCGGAATATTTTGGCCTTTTTGAGCGCTTCAGTGTATTTAGTGTGGTCATCTTCACCGCCTTACTGGGCCTGTTCGGATATACTTATCAAAGTCCTCAAGCATAATCTGGATACCATTAGCGGCTGATCGGTTTTATTCCCGTGTGGAGCAATACACATTGAGCAAGCCGCGCTTCACCTGACAACCTTCCAGTTGGTTTTTGCCGGGCAGGTAAAGTCCAATTTCAGGCAGACCGGCCCAAGGTTTATTCTTATGACCATCCGCATGTTTGACTGCGCTCCGATGGCGCCGCCCTTTCCGCGCTGGCGGACGGGCGGCACAACCCTGCTGGTTGAAACCAGGCAGGGGCTGGCCCTCGTCGATACCGGGCTGGGGCTGCACGACCACTGCTCCCCCGGGCGGCTGGTGCGCTTCTACCGGCTGGGATTTGGCATTCCCTTCGACCCCGAAAGCACAGCCGTCCGGCAACTGGCCCGGCTTGGCATCCCGCCCAGCGAGGTTAAACACATCATCCTGACCCACCTGCATTTCGACCATGCCGGCGGTCTGCCGGACTTTCCGCAGGCGCAGGTTCACCTTCACCGGCGTGAGTACGAGGCCATGCGGCGGCCAAAGACATGGCTCGAGCTGGCTTATGACCCCGCCGATTTCGCCCACCAGCCGCGCTGGGTCTTTTACGAGCAGGTGGATACGAACTGGCTGGGACTGGAGGCCATCCGCCTGCCGTTCCAGCCAGAGATGTACCTGATTCCGCTGTTCGGTCACACCCGCGGGCATTGCGGGATTGCCATCCGCGAGGGTGACGGCTGGGTATTCCAGTGCGGTGACGCCCTGCCGGTCAGCGCGGCGTTCGACCTCACCCCGCCGTTGCTCAACCGGCTGGTGCTCGGCCCGCACGTCGAGCGTCTGCGCCGCTGGGCCGAAGCCCACCCCCAAGTGCGCCTGCTGGCCGGTCACCTGTGGCAGTCGGCCTTTGCCGCGCCGGGCTGAGGCAGGCCAGCCCGCGGAGGTTTGCTAGCAGCACAAAAACAGAACAAGTGATTGGATCTAAAGATATGTTAACCTCTATATAATAGAATTGATTACTAATTACATCTCCAAAATGCCATGAATCTTAATATGTCAAGATATTTGATCTTGATAACAGACTATAAAAGTCCTTCTCAGAGAGCTAGAGTACTCACAGAAGCATGGTCAGCTGAGAATCTTTGGTGTCCTTCGTGTGAAGGACAATTGACTTCTTTACCACCTAATTCTCGCACATCCGATTTTGTATGCGGAAATTGTGGCGAGTTTTATCAATTAAAAAGTAAATCCAAACCTTTTGGGAAGAAAATAGTCGGAGCTCACTATATTACTACAATACAAGCAATTAATAATGGGTGCCATCCATCTTTGATACTCCTACAATACGATGCCAGCAATCTTTTTATAACGAACATCAAAATACTTCATCGGTCATGGATAACTGAACAGAATATTGTTCCACGTCCCCCTCTAAGTTCACAAGCACGACGTGCTGGTTGGCAAGGTTGTCTTATCTTTCTTGATAAAATACCAAGTAAAGCATTTGTGGTTATGGTACAAGATGGTGTAGTGAGTCCGATATCCTTAGTAAGAGCGCAATGGAATACTGCTCACTCTGTATCATCACTTTCATTAACCAGAAGAGGGTGGCTCTCTCTTATCTTGCGAATAATAGAATCATTTCCACTAGAGTTTTCACTGCAAGAAATTTATGCTTATGCACATATATTTGCCCAATCACATCCTGAAAACAAGAATATAAAAGCCAAGATCAGACAACAACTCCAAATTGCTAGAGACTTGGGTTTGATAGAGTTTATTGGGCAAGGTTTCTACCGTCGAGTTTTATAATGTGCAGAATAAACAATAAAAAAATGGTTTGGTTTATAAAAAATTTTCGGAGGACATAAAAATGGGTGCCACCGTTCTCGAGATTATTCTTGGAGCAATAATAGCAATCGTAATCACAGTACTAGTAGAGAGTTTCCGTAAACCTAAACTGGAATTGAAGATTGATGATCCTGCGGATATCCTTTACACAAATAGACCAGTACAAAATGTAAGGTTTCTTAGGATAGAACTTAAAAATAAATCATTGCCTAAAATGTTTCAATGGTTACAACGCAGCGCAGCCCTTCAATGCCATGGTACTATCGAGTTTTATCATCTTGATGGACAAAATGTATTTGGCAGGGCAATGCCTATCAGATGGAGCAGTTCTCCAGAACCCGTGCCTATGTTTGGAGTAATTGGTGATCAAAAAGTTTTATTATTTGATCCTGCAAGATTTACCTTAACACCTCGCATTGATGTTTATCCGGGGGAATCCGAAAGATTGGATATAGCAGCAAAATTTGACGATGATACTGAATGTTATGGTTGGAGCAATGAGAGTTATTTCTCAAATCCAGTTTGGCGTAATCCAAATTGGTGCCTTCCAAAAGGAAGATATTTATTTAGAGTCACAATAATTACTGCTGGCGAAAAATTCTCCGAGACATTTCGACTTATCAATGATGTACCAAGAAAAGATTTCCGAATAGAGTTTGCATTGCCAAATGATAAAATATACCTGTAAATTTAAGTTCTCATATCTGGATAGCATCTAGGTACGTAGTAAAAAAGGAAACTTATAATTTCTTCATTAAGCTCTAAAGTCACAAACAGGGAACAAAAATGCCGGAGTTTGGAAAAGTCATAAAACTAAATATCAAAGAAATTTGGCGACATGAAGCCAATGATTTCACCCCATGGCTTGCTAATAATCTCGATAAACTTGGTGAAACCGTGGGAATGGATCTGGAACTGGTTGAGCAGGAAGCCAGTGTAGGTAATTTTTCGCTTGATATTCTTGCAAAAGACTTAAGCACGGGACACCTTGTCATCATTGAGAATCAATTCGGGGATACTGACCACAATCACTTGGGAAAATTATTGACCTATGCTGCAGGATTTGATGCATCCAAAATAATCTGGATTTCTGAAAATGTGCGCGATGAACACAGGCAAACAATTGAATGGTTGAATCAACGCACGGATACCGATACACAATTTTTTGCAATTGAGATTGAAGTATTCAAGATTGACGATTCCAAGCCCGCTTATAACTTTAAACTCATCGTTTTCCCAAACGAATGGCGCAAATCTAAAAAAGAAGGTTTGAATTTATCCGAAAGAAGCGAAGCCTATCGGGCGTTTTTCCAATCTTTAATCGACGAATTAAGAAATAAGCATCACTTTACAAAAGCCAAAATTGCTCAACCTCAAAGTTGGTGCAGTTTTCCAACCGGTATCTCTGGAATAACTTATACAGCTTCATTTGCCCAGCGTGGTCGAGTGCGGGCGGAATTATATATAGATATGGGTGATACCGTAAAGAACAAGAATTTATTTGATTGGCTTTTTTCCCAAAAAGACGAAATCGCAAGCGAGTTTGGTGAATCTTTAGAATGGGAAAGATTAGATGAGCGTCGTGCTTCCCGCATCGCAGTTTATCGAGAAGGCTCAATAGACGAGGTTGAATTTCATTCAGAGATTCAGGCCTGGCTTGTTCAACATTTACTCAAACTCAGAGAAGTGTTTTCAAACCGCTTAAAAACATATAAAAGCCAAACAAGTTCCTAATCATGGAAAACTTAGAACTACAAATGTGGGGAAGCGAAGGGCTTAATTTGCAATGCAAGGAATATCAAACTTAATGGTTTTACGCTTGTAACTTTTTCTTGTCCCCTCACCTCCCCCCTCTCACCCCCTTGTCATGCGGCTGAGCACGAAAATCGTGATCAGCCCGGCAATCACATGAAAGACGATCAGCACGCCAAAGGCCTGCGGCGTGCCGCCCGGCATGGGCGCCATCTGCGGGTTGCCCATCAGGACAAGGTTGGGAATAATCGAAAGCACCAGCGCCGCCAGCGCCACCGCCTGAAACGGGCGCAGGGGATTGGGCAGCACCCGCGCCATCAGCCAGAACACCAGCCCGCCCATGGCCGTGCCGATCAGCGTGAACACGGCAATCGGCCCGGGCGTGAGCGGCAAAAAGCCGGCCGGGAACTCGATCACCTGCCCAAGCAACTGGCGCGCGATCAGGTTGGCAGCCACCGAATAACCCACCGCCAGCGCCGCCGCGCGGGGGATTTTGTTGCGGTCAACGGTTGTGGATGAGGACGTCATGGCTTAACCTCCGGGTTGAGATGTGAGATGCCGGCGGATGTGCTCCGCCAGAAAGCCGGCCGCTTCACGGAGCGGCTGGGGGCTGTGCAGGGTGCGGCTGAGCAGGGTAGCCCCCTCGATGGTCGAAACGATCAGCAGAGCCAGCGAGTCGGCGGCGGCTTCGTTCATGCCTGCCGCCATCAGCCGGCGGCTGAACACCGATTGAATGTGGCGGTAGGCCTGCCGGCAGGCGTGGTTGATCGGCTCACTGCTGTTGACCGTTTCCAGCGCCACCAGCATCAACGGCCCGCCGGCCGCATAACCCGATTCCTCCACCCGCCGCGCAATCTCTTCCAGCAGGGTGCGCACCCCCTCGTCCGGGTCGGCATAGGCGGCCAGATGCTCTTCCACGATCCGCGCCGTGGTTTCGGCGGCCCGGCCCACGGCCTCCACGGCAATTTCGGTTTTGCCGCCCGGGAAGTAATGGTACAGCGAACCTTTCGGCGCACCGCTCGCCTGAATGATCTCGTTCAGGCCGCTGGCGTGATAGCCCTGTTGTTCCAGCAGGTTACAGGCCGTCTGAATGATTTTTTCGCGGGGAGTGGTCATGGCATAATCCTTGAAAATAACCTATAAAGATTGTTATTATCAATTATACCAACTGGTCTATATATTCGTCAACTACCTGCCCGTCATTTGTATTACCCCGATGTGATTTTTCGCGTAAACGATGGACATTCGTCCAATTGACAATCTGCCCCTGCCCCTCTATAATAGCCTTAGTTGAATACATCAGCCTTCGGGGCAGGGTGAGGAAGCAACACTTCCAATTCCCGATCGGTGGTCAAAACCCACGAGCGCATTCCCGCGCACGACCCGGTGAAATTCCGGGGTCGACGGTACAGTCCGGATGGAAGAAGGCCAGAACTCAGTCAGCGTCCTGTTTACACGCCGCTGCATCTTGCCCCGAAAACAAATCGTTTTCGGGATTTTTGTTTCAGGCACAAAGTAAGGGTAACTCACATGGAAATCAGCATCCCCAACTTGAATAACCTCAAACCCCCGCTGGAGGGACAAACCGGCGCATGGCCGTGGCTGCGCCGCATCCGCCTGTTCCTTACCCCCGTTTCCCTGCTGCTGGCACTGGTGCTGTGGGAGGGACTGGTGCGCCTCGCGCAACTGCCGGCTTTCATCCTGCCCTCGCCCGGGCGGGTAGCCGGCCGCTTCTGGCAAGCCCTGACGGACGGCACACTGCTGCGTCACACCTCCACCACCCTGTTAGAAATCACCCTCGGCCTGCTGGCCGGCACCCTGCTGGCGACCGTCATCGGCTACCTGATCGCCAAATCGCCGCTCTTCGAGCATCTGCTGGCGCCCTATCTGGTCGCCAGTCAGGCCATCCCGATTGTGGCGATTGCCCCCCTGCTGGTAATCTGGTTCGGGCCGGGCATCTTCACCAAAGTGCTGATCTGCGCGCTGATCGTGTTCTTCCCCGTGCTGGTCAACACCGTGGTGGGGCTGCGCGCCGTGCCGCAGGACTTGCGCGCGTTGATGCGCTCCCTCCGCGCCACCCCGTGGCAAAACCTGCGCTATCTGGAAATACCGGCGGCTTTGCCGGTCTTTCTGGGCGGCCTGCGGGTGGGAGCAACTCTCTCGGTGATCGGCGCGGTCATCGGCGAACTGGTAGCCGCTGACCGCGGTTTGGGCTTCCTCATCAACGTGGGGCGCGGTCAGTACGACACCGCGCTGGTCTTTGTGGCCGTCTTTACGCTGGTCACGCTGGCATTGCTGCTGTACGGCGTCGTCATCTTTATGGAACGCCGCCTGCTGGCCTGGCAGAGCGAGCCCTACAAACGCAACGGCAATAAAATCCTCGACTGACAAGGTAGAACCATGCGAAAACTTCAACCCATCCTCATTTCAGCCCTTTTGCTGGCCCTGCTGAGCGCGTGTGCCTCGCCGGCCACCCCGTCTCCCACCGCCGGCCTGACCCCCATCCGCCTGCCGGTCGGTTTCATCCCCAACATCCAGTTTGCCCCGCTCTACGTGGCCATCGAGCGCGGCTACTTCCGCGAGGCCGGTCTGGATGTCACGCTGGATTACAGCATGGAAAATGACAACGTGGCGCTGGTCGGCGCCGGTCAAATCCCCTTTGCGGTGGTCTCCGGCGAGCAGGTACTGCTCGGCCGGGCCCAGGACTTGCCGGTAGTGTATGTGATGGCGTGGTACCGCGATTTTCCGGTGGGCATCGCCGCGCTCGAATCC
>DLXG01000064.1 GCA_003448875.1 Anaerolineaceae bacterium | reverse complement strand
CCCATACAGGTATCCGGGTCTACAAACACCTTCATGTCTAAATTTCCTCCTGAAATGTGGGGGTAGAAAAAGGGAGATTCGCCAGCGGGTCTTCGGTTTCGCCAATAAGCACGAGGGATATTTTCATTATAGTGATTTTTAGGTCAAAAAGTTCAGCATAAGGGGGTGATATTCTTCCTGATTTTCGTCCAAAAATGTCCGGTTTATTGCCCTTTTTGGAGACTGACGCCCTCGCTGGCGTGGCAGATGTAAATTTCTGCTCGTTTTCCGGTGCGGCTGGTGTACTCTTGCGCCAATCCTTGGACAAAAGTTTGGGCTGCCTCTTCCTCTACCAGATTGACCGTACACCCGCCAAAGCCGGCCCCCGTCAGGCGTGCCCCGAAGCAGCCCGGTAAGCGGCTGGCAATCTCTACCAGAATATCCAGTTCGGGAATGCTGACCTGATACAGATCGCGCAGAGAGGCGTGGCCTTCGTACATCAACTGCCCAAAAGCCTTACCATTTCCCTGCTTGAGCCATTCAACGGCCTTCTGCACCCGGTCAATTTCTTCTACGACATGACGGGCGTGCAGGCGCACCTGCTCCGGCAGGTGATGTGCCAATTGGTTGAAATCTTCCACCCCGACATCCCGCAAACTGCCAATTCCGGGCAGAAAGTTCCGCAAAATCCGCACGGCTTCTTCACAATCGGCACGGCGTTGGTTGTAAACCGAACCAGCCAGACTGCGGCGCACACCTGAATCGGCGATCACCAGCGCGCTGCCCGGCGGCAGCGGGACGGGTTCGTATTCCAGCGAACGGGTATCAAACATCAGGGCATGGCCTTCGACACCGCAGGCGGAGGCAAATTGATCCATCAACCCGCAATTGACGCCCACAAATTGATTTTCAGCCTGCTGGCACAGTCTGGCCAGTTCCAACCGGCTCATGCCCCAGCCGTTCAGCTCATTCCATAAAGCCCCAAAAGCGACTTCCACGGCGGCTGAAGAACTCAACCCTGCCCCAATTGGCACAGTCGAGGTAAATACCGCCCGGATGCCGCTGACCTTTAAGCCGCGCTGCATGGCTGCCCAGGCAACCCCGGCGGGATAACGCGCCCAATCCGGCAGGTTTTCGGCTTTGAGGTTTTCCAGAGGAAAAGAAGTCTTTTGCCCAAGGTCAAGTGCGGTTAACTCAACCACGTCATCAGCATTTTGACTGGCTTGCAAATGAACGTAACGATCAATGGCGGCCGGCAGAACGATGCCGTCGTTGTAATCCACATGCTCTCCCAGCAAGTTCACCCGGCCGGGAGCGCGGATATCGAATTGAGGGGTGGGCAGGTCAGAGGAAATTGGTTTGATCATAGTGAGCTGTTTCTCTCAATTAACTCTTTTTTGCGCTGGTGGGTCAGTTTTTTTAACTGGGCTTCACGGCGCATGGCAGCCTGACGATTGGGGTGTTCTTCCACATACACAAGGCGCACCGGCAGGTGCAGGCGGGTGTAGCGCGCTCCCCGCCCTGAATTGTGCTGGCGCTCGCGGCGGTGCGGGTCGGTGCTCCAACCGGTATAAAAACTGCCATCGCTGCATTCCAGAATGTAGCAGTAATACCCCATGATTTATCTGGAAGATTTTTTGCCTTTATCCTGCTCTCGCGGGCGTTTGCCTAAACCGAACAATCGGCCGATGACCTGCCCGCTGGTGGGTAAAATGGAGGGTGTTGAGGGGACATCCCACAGTCCTTCCAGTCGGTCTTTCCACCATAAAATGCGCTGCTGCTGGGCAGCATTCAAGGCCTGATGCAAGGCCTGATCATCCTGATTGAGCAGCATCTCACGGAAATCTTCCAGTTCACCGATCAGCGCATCCAACAGGCGTATGGCATTATCGCTGTTGTGGATGGCCGTTTGACCGAGCAGTTTTTGCTCGTTTAGGTGCAGGAGTGGTTCGGTTACACCCAAGAAAGAGCGGCCGGCTAGTTTTCGGCCCTCGCGCCAGCCGGGCTGGTTCATGGCGGCGCGCATCAAACCGGCGGCTGCCAGTTTGGGCAGCAAGTCCACCATGGCCATCAGCCCGTCAGCTTCAAAGGGATCGGCATAAAATGGCTTGCCGCCGATCATTTCTGCCAGATCGCCGGCCAGCTTGAGGGCATCGGCATGGGTTTCGGGCGGGGCGGTGATCACAATCAAGCCGCGCTGAAAGTAGTCGGCGCTGGCTTTGTCGAGGGATTCATCCATATCGGTAAGGAAAGAAGGATTCAAGGCGGGGGTGAATGAAATCAGGTAGCGTTCTTCCGGCAGCAGGGTTTTTGCCCAGTGGAAGACGGTGTTGGAGAGCGGCGAGGTATCCAGAATCACTGCGCCGGGTTTCAGCGAGGGGGCAATGGCTTCCAGCGTGCTGTGAATTTCATCCACCGGCAGGCACAGGACGATCACATCGGCTTTTTCTACCGCTGCATGAAGGTTGTGGATGATACGGTCAATGGCTTTGAGATGGAGCGCTTTCTGTTCGGCAATCAAATCCGCATCGGAGCCGACCCGTTCCAGCTGGGCGGTGTGTTTTTGTAAAGCCAATCCAATCGAAACGGCGGTCTGATTCAAACCTAAAAGACTGATTCGTAAAGCCATTAACGGCCTCCCAGTAATAAGTAAAGCAGATTGGGTAAGGCGGGGTTCATAATCAATGAGAACACATCCAAACCCAAGCGCGAGGGAATGATCAACAAACCGATTAAGATCAATGCCCCATACGGACGGATGACACTCATCACACGCGCCAGAGCCGGCGGTGCGAAGTATTCTACGATTTTATCCCCGTCCAGCGGCGCAAGCGGAATCAGGTTGAACAACATCAGGATCAGGTTGATGAAGATAAATTCCAGCAGGAACTGGTAGGGGGTTGGAAAAAAGCCCGGCAAGGGGCTGCCCGATGAAAAAGACACCAGACCCAACCGCAGAGGGATGGCGGCTGCCGCAGCCAGCAAAAAGTTGGAAAACGGCCCGGCCAGTGAAACCCACATCAGGGCAGCCGGGGAACGCCGACTGAGGGCATACGGGTTGACCGGCACCGGTTTGGCCCAGCCAAAACCAGCAATCAACAGCATCAAAGAGCCAAAGGGGTCAAGATGGCTGAGCGGATTGAGTGTAAGCCGCCCGTATTGACGCGGTGTTTCATCACCAAAGCGGGTGGCCGTCCAGGCATGGGCAAATTCGTGGACGCTGAAAGCGATGATCAGGATAAAGATTCGGCTGATGATGGTCGGGGGGTCGAGATTCAACATAAAACGATTATAACATGGGTGGTATAATGCGGGCATGTTGTCCGATTTGCAGCTGAATGATGTGGTGCGCCTGCGGAAACCTCACCCCTGTGGCGGGTATGAGTGGAAAGTGGTGCGCCTGGGGGCCGATATCGGGCTGGAATGCTGCACCTGTCAACGGCGGGTACTGTTGACCCGCCGGGAATTGTCCCGCCGGTTGCAAAGAATTCTATCTCGGGGCAGCCA
>DLXG01000089.1 GCA_003448875.1 Anaerolineaceae bacterium | reverse complement strand
AAGGTGCAAGCCGCCAGTCGAACGCAATAGATGCGTTCAACTGGGCGGCGAGCGTATTGGTTTTAGAAGTGAAGCGGCCTCCCCACAATTTGGTCATGGTCACCTCAAGAATCAATCGCGTTTGAATTTGGTGTAATCGGGCTGTTCGTATTGGGCAGGTTGTTTTTTGTGAATCTTGCGCAAAGCCTGAACTTTCATGGGAAGCCCAAAGAGAGTGATGAAACCTTGCGCATCTTTTTGATTGTAGACATCATCCTGTCCAAATGTGGCAAAGTCTTCGCGGTATAAACTTTCGGGGCTGGATCTTCCGGCGATGATGATGTTGCCCTTGTAAAGCTTTAATTTTACCGTGCCGGTAACCGGTTCCTGAGTTTTGTTGATGAACTGGTCAAGAGCCTCTCTCAAGGGTGTAAACCACTGCCCGTAGTACACCAGTTCTGCATAACGGTGAGCAATTATTTCTTTGAAATGAAGCGTATCCCGGTCAAGACAGAGGGCTTCCAATTCCTGATGAGCCGCCATCAGAATGGTGCCGCCGGGTGTTTCATAAACTCCATGTGATTTCATACCCACCAATCGGTTTTCTACCAGATCAACCCGGCCTATGGCATGACGGCCGCCGATTTCGTTTAAAGCGGCGATTAATTCATGAGGCGGCAAGGCTGTATCGTTCAACTTCACAGGTATGCCTTTTTCAAAATCAAGTGTGATGATTTCGGGTTGATCGGGAGCATTTTCAGGGGAATTGCTCATCTGATACATGCTTTCTTCCGGCTCGTTCCACGGATCCTCCAACAAACCGCCTTCATGAGATAAATGCCAGAGGTTCCTATCGCGGCTGTAAATGGATTTCAGGGTGGATGAAACCGGAATGTTATGCGACTCAGCGTAGGCCAGCGCGTCTTCGCGCGAGCGGATATTCCATTCCCGCCACGGTGCAATGACTTTCAAGCGGGGGTCAAGGGCCATGGCTGTTAATTCAAAACGTACCTGATCGTTACCCTTACCGGTACAGCCGTGGGCGATGGCGTCCGCACCTTCTTTGTGTGCGGTTTTCACCAGATGGTAGGCGATCAATGGGCGGGCAATGGATGTGCCTAATAGATACTTCCGCTCGTAAATTGCGCTGGATTTGAGAAGCGGCATAAGGTAGTCGCGAGCAAATTCTTCTTTGAGGTCCTCAATGTAAATCTTGCTTGCCCCGCTGGCTTTGGCCTTGGCTGGTAAGCCGGACAGTTCTTCACCCTGACCAATGTCAGCGGTATAGCAGATGACCTCGCAGCCGTAATTTTCAATCAGCCACGGCACGATGACCGAGGTGTCCAAACCACCAGAGTAAGCCAGGACAACTTTTTTGATTTTTGCTTTTCCGTTCTTTTTCATGGTTATAACTCCTTGTAAGTGGGAATAAAAAATGCCCTCCACGGTTAGGAGGGCATTTGTGTGCGGATGAATGATCAGGAAGGATCTTGCTTTGGCTGATTCACTCCAAAAATGCCGACCACCCCGTGGAACAGGGGATAGTCAGCAGACGACGGAAGCGGAGTTCAGCAGAAAACAGCATTATTTCACACCATCACTTTGATGTTATTGATAATAAGCAGATTTTAGTGTTTTGTCAATAATCATTTTTGCAAGTTCTCAAAAGCGCGGTTCTTCAATTGGGCAAGGATAGTGTTCATAATACCGCCGTTGAGGTAGTATTGAATTTCTTTTGGTGTATCGAGCCGCACCAGAGCAGGAAAAGTGACCATTGAATTGTCCGCTGAGCGGGCTTCAATAATAACTTCTTTGCCCGGGTATAACTCTGGACCGATGTTTTTGATGGAGTAAAGTTCGTCACCTCTTAATCCAATCGTTTGGGCATTCTGGCCGGGTCTGAATTGCAAGGGAAGCACACCCATGCCAGCCAGATTGGACCGATGGATGCGTTCAAAAGACTCGGCGATGACAGCTTTGACGCCCAGTAACAACACCCCTTTGGCTGCCCAATCGCGGCTTGAACCGGTTCCATACTCTTTGCCTGCCAAAATGATCAATGGCACACTTTCAGATTGATAGCGCATGGCCGCATCGTAGATGGTCATTTGCTCGCCGCTGGGGAAGTGACGGGTAAAACCGCCTTCCACGCCGGGAATCAACAAATTCTTCAAGCGAATGTTGGCGAAAGTGCCGCGCGTCATCACGCGGTCGTT
Source organism: Anaerolineaceae bacterium (assembly GCA_003448875.1). Classification (GTDB taxonomy): domain Bacteria; phylum Chloroflexota; class Anaerolineae; order Anaerolineales; family Anaerolineaceae; genus Bellilinea. The sequence continues at coordinate 5,385 of DLXG01000089.1, read as the reverse complement.
ACCGCGTCTTGAACCGTAGGAGTTAAATTCGGACGGCGGCACACCTTTGCTGATCAGATATTGGCCGGCAGGACTGTTGACAGCGATGCTCCCTGCCGGCGAAATATGATCGGTTGTGATCGAATCCCCTAATAACGCCAGCACACGAGCGTTTAAGATATCCTTGCCCCCATCGGCTTTGATATTGAAAAATGGCGGTTCTTGCAGGTAGGTTGAATTTTCATCCCAGCGATACAGCAAGTCCTCTCCACTTTGAATCTGATTCCATAGCTCGCTCATCTGGAAGATTGCGGCGTACGCTTCTGCAAACATTTCGGGGCGAATGTGGCGGTGGATGTGCTCTTCAACCTCCTGAGAAGTAGGCCAGATATCTTTTAGAAAGACCGGTTGACCGTTGGAATCCTTTCCGAGCGGTTCTTCCAGCAGGTTGATGTCTACCGTGCCAGCCAACGCGTAGGCTACCACCAGCGGCGGGGAGGCCAAAAAATTGGCGCGTGTGTGCGGGCTGATGCGTCCCTCAAAGTTGCGGTTGCCGGATAAAACAGCACCAACAACCAGGTTGTTTTCCTTGATAGCCTGTACAATTTTCTCCGGTAACGGGCCGGCATTGCCGATACAAGTGGTGCAGCCATAACCGACCAGATGGAAGCCTAAGGCTTCCAGATCATCCATCAATCCGGCATCCTTCAGGTAGTCGGTTACTACCCTTGAACCCGGGGCCAATGATGTTTTCACATAAGGCTTAACTTTCAAGCCTTTTTCCACCGCCTTTTTAGCCAGCAGGCCGGCGCTCATCATCACAAAGGGATTGGATGTATTGGTGCAGGATGTAATGGCGGCAATTACGACCGAGCCGTGTTTGAGTTCACTGGTTTTTCCATTGTTAGGGATGATTGCACTTCTGCCAAGTTCCTCGGGTGGTATGCCAAAGCCGTTTTCGTTTTTTGGTGCGGTCAACGAACGTTGAAAAACGGTGCGGACTTCGCGAAGAGGAATGCGATCCTGCGGGCGGCGCGGCCCGGCGAGGGACGGTTCGATGGTCGAAAGGTCAACTTCCAACACCTGAGTGTATTCGGGATCGGGGGTTGAGGAAGTACGGAAGAGCATTTGGGCCTGATAATAGGCTTCCACCAACTCAATCAGTTCTTCTGGTCTGTTCGTCAAACGCAGGTACTCGAGAGTGTTTTGATCAACAGGGAAATAGAGCATGGTAGCGCCACTTTCCGGTGCCATGTTGGCAATCATAGCCCTGTCTGCGAGGGAAAGATGATCCAATCCGGGGCCGTAAAATTCGACGAATTTATCTACGACGCCTAATTTGCGTAATGATTGAATAATGAATAATGTAAGATCTGTTGGTGTTACTCCTTCACGCAGTTTACCGCTCAGACGAACACCAATGACATCCGGTGCAACAATTTCGATGGGTTCACCGAGCATGGCGGCCACAGCTTCAATTCCGCCGACTCCCCAGCCGACAACCCCGAGTCCGTTAATCATCGTGGTGTGGGAGTCCGTTCCGACCAGCGTATCGGGGAATACAATGGTCAAGTTTTCCTCTTGTTGGGTTAAAACCACGCTGGCCAGATATTCCAGATTGACTTGATGAACAATGCCGGATGCAGGGGGGACGATTCGCAGATTTTTGAAGGCTTTTTGGGCCCAGTGGAGAAATTCATACCGTTCGCGGTTGCGTTGAAATTCAAATTCAGCATTCAGGCGATAAGCATCCGGGCTGGCGTAGTAATCTACTTGAATTGAGTGGTCAATCACCAGATCGACCTGAACCACAGGGTTAACCTTACGAGGATCATCGTTCATTTTGGCGAGTGCGGAGCGCATGGCTGCCAAATCATTGATAACAGGCACACCGGTAAAGTCCTGCAATACCACTCTGCCGGGAAAGATAGGGATTGTCGGGCGGTTTTCCTGTTGAGGCTGCCAGTTGAGTAAATTTTGCACATCAGTTGAATTGGCTTCACCGCTCTCCTGCTTGCGAAGAACCCCTTCCAGTAAAATCCGAATAGAGAAAGGTAGCCGATTCAGCCGTTCAATAGTTGAGCCGCTTGCATTGAGCAAGGAAAAGAACGAATATTCTCTGTCATTGATTTTTAAGACTGCTCGAGCGGAATCTTCTGTGGTCATGACTGGTCTCTCCTGGCGATTTATTCGGATAATGTGGGATTATAATCTCAACATTTTTGGACTTCAAGTTATTCTCAATAGTCAATCGGATTAGCAGGATTATAATTTTGAGTATGAATCAATCCGAAGATTCTCAAATCCGCACCAGCAGCGATGCTGATCTTGCCTTTGCTGTGGTGGTTTTGGCATCCTTTTTTGCCACTTTCAGTTCGATCAAGACGGCAACTCCATTAGAAATTGTCCTGATGATTCTATTGGGAACCAGCTACTTAACCATAGGGATTTATGGGTTTGCATTTTGTGCGAGAAAGCAAAGATTGATATTGAGTATAGGATATTTCGTTTTCCAAATATTATTGGGCGGTTGGATCGTGTACCTGAGCAAAGGTGCCGGTTTTAATGCGATGGTTTTGCTGCCACTGGCCGGCCATGCGGTTATTTTGCTTCCAAGAAGGATTAGTTACTTTGCACAATTTTCGATTTTACTGGCCTACGTGGGTGCTGTTTATGCCTTTTCAGAGAATTTACAAGCCGTCTGGGAAGGATTACCCATCTTTTTTGCGGGTTTGGTTTTCATTGTGGTTTTTACACAGATGGCTTTGAATGAAGAAGCCTCTCGCCGAGAGGTAGAACGCTTGGTGAAGGAATTAACCCACGCCAACCAGCAGCTACGTGATTATGCCGCCCAAATTGAAGACCTGGCGATTACCAAAGAACGTAACCGACTGGCGCGGGAAATTCACGACGGGTTGGGACATTACCTGACCAGTATTCACATGCAAATTAAAGCCGCTGATGCCTTAGTAAAAACAGACCCTGCTAAATCTTCGGAGCATTTACAAAAGGCAATCTCCCTGACGCAGGAAGCGCTGGTTGATGTTCGCCAATCGGTAGGTACTTTGCGTAGCCAGCCGAATCAAGATGTTCCTCTTGAGAAAGTTATCCCGCAATTATTTGAAAATGCAAAATCCTTTGGAATTTCCCCTCGACTCGAGATCATTGGAACTACACGGGAGTTGAGTGCAACAACGTATTGGACGCTTTACCGTGCTGTACAGGAAGGCATTTCCAATGCCTGTAAACACTCAAAAGCGCGTAATTTATCCATTTGCCTGGATTATTCGTCACCCGACTGGGTTGTTTTAGTTGTTGAAGATGATGGAATTGGTGCAGGGGATTTGAAAGAGGGATTTGGCTTAATGGGCTTGCGGGAACGGGTTCAAATTGTAGGCGGCGAATTTGAACTTTTTGAGAATTCCATAGAAGGGTTCGGTTTCAAAATTAAGGTACCGGCATGAATCAAAAGATCAAAATTCTCCTTGTTGATGATCAGGCACTTTTTCGGGAGGGACTGAGGACTTTGCTTGAACTACAGCCTGATTTTGAAGTGGTGGGAGAAGCCTCTCAAGGTGAGGAAGCATTGCGGATGGCAGTCAATCTAAGTCCACAAGTGATCTTAATGGACTTAAGAATGCCAGTTATGGATGGGGTCACAGCCACAAGACGGATTAAGGACAGCCTGCCCCAATGCAAAGTGATAGTCCTGACCACCTTTGATGATGATGAAGATGTGTTTGAAGGGCTCCGTGCAGGTGCGGTGGGCTACTTGCTCAAAGATGTCTCCTCAGAAAAGTTATATGAAGCGATTCGTTCCGCTGCGAGAGGGGAATATTTTTTACTGCCTTCGATCACTGCCAAAGTGATGGCTGAGTTTTCCCGCATGGCAAGACCGGCAAAAACCGCTGTTGACGAGATTGGAGTCAAGCTCTCCTCCCGAGAGATGGAGGTATTGAGACTGGTAGCCCAAGGAGCAAGCAACAAGGAAATTGCCGACACGCTGGTGATTGCAGAGGGCACGGTTAAGAATCACCTGACCAACATCCTTGCAAAACTTGATGCACGCGATCGTATGCAAGCGGTTTTGAAGGCGCGTGAATTAGGGTTGATTTGACCAATCAGGATTGTGACTGGAAATATGACCTGTGCTTCATGTGTTATACGATGTTTCAAGATAAGATTTGAACAATAGCAGGAGGAAATTGTGAGCGAAATGCCGCCTGTTCGGACAAATCCTCAGAGGGAGTTTCCTTATATTTTAGGAATAGGTTTTATTTCAGTGGGTTTAGCCATTTTTTTGGAACAATTTTTGAAAACCGGCTGGCTGGTGCTGGTCATCTTACCTGTCAGTGGAGCGGTATTTCTGGTAGAGGCAACCCGTACCAGAAAATTAGGTTTATTGATCGCCGGTAGTTTGATTTTTGGGGTGGGTGTAGGAGGATTTTTATATTTCAGTTCCTCTTTACCTTTTAGCGTCGAACAGCGAATTGGTTGGCTGATTCTGGCTATTTCCGCAGGATGGGCGTTGATTACTGCTGGCTCGGTATGGGTGGTTCCTAAACGGGTCTGGTGGCCGATGATACCAGCGGGGATATTATTCTTTACAGGTCTGTGTTTTTTGATCACCCCTCTAAGGGTAGTTGACTTCGTTTTATTTGTTGTGGGAGGTGTTGGGGTTGTTCTGCTCCTCTGGGGAATTTTCTGGCGGATTTTTGGCCTGATCATACCTGGAAGTTTGCTTATTACAATTGGGCCGGGAATTTACTTTGCGTGGGGCACGGATCTGGCAATTAATGCCTTATCCAAAACCGGCATGATGATCGCCATTTTTGCGCTGGGTTGGGGGTTCATTATCCTCTTTTCACGAGTGGTAACGACAAAGTTTATCTGGTGGCCGTTAATTCCAGGCGGCGTAATGGCAGTGGTGGGCTGGGGATTGTACATTGGCGGTGATCCCGGTAATGCTCCGTCATTTATTGCCAATACTGGTTCAATCGGATTGATTATTTTTGGTCTTTACCTGCTTCTGTTGAGAAAAGGAATTCATCACTGAATATTATTCATCGGTGACTGTTCAATCCTTCTATTGTTTGATAAGATAGAGGGTCTGATGATTTTAAAGGTCTGAAAGGTTGTAAATCGGATGAAAGTCCAAAGAAAGAATATACGCAACGTGGCGATTATTGCCCATGTAGATCATGGAAAGACAACGCTGGTAGATGGTTTGCTTCGCCAGGCAAGGGTTTTTCGGGAAAATCAACAAGTTCAAGAACGGGTGATGGACTCGAATGATCTGGAACGAGAACGTGGAATCACCATTTTGGCAAAAAACACTGCCGTGCTGATCCCGGATCCACAAACGGGCGAAATGGTCAAAATTAACATTGTGGATACACCCGGCCA
>DLXG01000274.1 GCA_003448875.1 Anaerolineaceae bacterium | reverse complement strand
TAAAGAACGAAAACCTGCCCGAGGGGGAGTCTTTATTAGTGCAACCCGGTGAGAATGGTATCCAGCAAATTACCTATCGGCGGCTGATTGAAAATGGGGTTGAAACTTCCCGTTCAATATTCAAAATTGAAATTATTAAAGAAGCCAAACCAGAAATCTTGATGATTGGCATCCAATCACCCTTCGTTCCATTGGAAATTCCGGGAAAACTGGTTTATCTAACCGGAGGTAATGCCTGGCTAGTTGAGAGAGATACTCGCCAGCGCCGGCCAGTTATCACGACTGGGGATTTGGATGGACGTGTATTCAGCCTTTCTCCGAATGGTGAATGGCTTCTCTTCACCCGCAAGGCAAATATTGAAAATGAAATCAACACCCTTTGGGTAATCAGTCTGGTTCAAGAAGATGCACAACCTATCAGCCTGAACGTAAAAAATATTATTCACTTTGCCGAGTGGTTGCCTAACCGAACTGCTACTATTCTATATTCCACGGTCGAACCTCGTCAAACGGCACCGGGATGGCAGGCGAACAATGACCTGAGACGGCTGGTGTTCAATAGCGGGGGCAGAGTGGTTCGGGATGAAAGTATTATTGAGACAAATGCCGGTGGCATCTATGGCTGGTGGGGTACAAACTATTATATTTCCCCCTCGGCAAATTCAATCGCCTTTTCTCGACCGGACGCCATTGGATTGGTCAACGAAAAAGAAGGTGCCTTAGAAATTATGCTAACCCTTTTACCGTTCCAAACACGTTCTGATTGGGCATGGGTACCATGGCTGGAATGGAGTGCAGACGGTAAGGTATTATATTTTGCTAATCATACGCCTATGGCTGGGATAAACGAACCCGAATCTTCACCACTTTTTGACTTGAGCGCATACCTCTTACCGTCAGGGCCACTGGTAAAATTAGTTTCACAAACCGGTATGTTCGCCTATCCCAGTTTATCCCATTCAATTGCGGAATCCAAAGGATGGCTGGCTTATTTAGAAGCCATTTTCCCCGACCAGAGCGAAACCAGCCGGTATCGTTTGATCGTGATGCAGCCTGACGGTTCAAACCGCACAGTCATATTCCCAACCGAAGGGGGTACCGGATTAGACCCACAAAGAATTGTTTGGTCACCAGCTGTACCGGAAACAGATCATGCCTTTATTGGCTTTGTTCATCAGGGTAATCTCTGGCTTGTCTCAACCACAGACTGGCAGCCCCGACAGGTAACCGGCGACGGACTGATTACACGTATAGATTGGAAATAATCATTTTTTAGAAAGGTACACACTCCCATGAGAATATTAGTAACCGGAGCAGCAGGATTTTTAGGTTCGCACCTTTGTGAACGATTGCTCAACGAAGGACATTCGGTTGTAGGAATGGATAACTTTATCACCGGCAATCCGGAGAATCTTGCTCATCTTGCCAACAACCCGCGGTTCGAATTCATCCGCCATGATGTTGCCAACTTCATTTTTGTACCGGGCAAAGTTGATGCAGTGCTCCATTTCGCTTCACCGGCCAGCCCTAATCCTGCTTCGCCTTATGGATACACCAACCTCCCCATTCAAACCATGAAAGCCGGTGCTTTGGGTACGCATAATACACTGGGAGTAGCCCGCGCCCATAATGCCCGCTATCTTCTCGCATCTACCAGTGAGATTTACGGTGACCCATTGGAACATCCTCAGAAAGAAACCTACTGGGGACACGTAGATCCGATTGGTATCCGCTCGGTTTATGACGAAGCCAAACGCTTTGCCGAAGCACTAACGATGGCCTATCACCGCTATCACGGCATTGATACTCGAATAGTTCGCATTTTCAATACTTACGGGCCAAGAATGCGTTTAGACGACGGCCGGGTGGTACCCAACTTTATTCAGCAAGCCTTGCGGGGTGAACCGCTTACCGTATATGGGGATGGTTTGCAAACTCGCAGTTTCTGCTACGTAGATGATCTGATCGAAGGCATTTATCGGCTTTTGATGTCAGACGAACATTTACCGGTAAATATCGGCAATCCTGCCGAAATTACCATTTTGGAATTTGCAGAAACGATTAATCGTTTGGTTGGCAACAAAGCCGGTATCATTATGAAAGAACACTCACGGCTGGGAGATGATCCCCAACGACGCCGCCCTGACATTACTCGCGCAAAGGAAATCCTAAAATGGCAGCCAACGATCTCATTGGAAGAAGGCATAACAAAAACAATACCATACTTCAAAAAGAAAATGGGATTGGAATGATTTTGACAAACACCCGCGAAAGAACTCGTTTTTTTCGTTTTGCGATTGTCGGAGCAATCGGTGCAGTCATTGACTTCGGTGTTTTTAACTTGCTCACCCATTCCATCCCCTATTTTCGCGACAATGCAGTCTTTGCTCAGGCTATTTCTTTCACTCTTGCCGTTTTTAGCAATTTCACATGGAATCGTCTCTGGACTTACCCGGATTCGCGCAGCAAACCCATTATGCGTCAATGGACTCAATTCGCTATTGTCAGCGTCATTGGGCTAACGATACGCACGCCTATATTTTTATGGCTAGAGGGATTATTGATCCGGATTTTCACAGGCTGGTTTCCTAAAGGGGTTGTAACTCCCATTGTGATTGCTCACAATGCTGCATTAGCGATTGTGATTGGCACTGTCATGATCTGGAACTTCGTTGCAAACCGCTATTGGACATACAACGATGTAAATGCTTGATCAGGTAAAAATGACTGATATACAGGCTGGCGATTCTTCCTTTGTTCCTCCCAACATTCGCTCTTTGCGAGAATTAATTGATCTCGTTTCTGGGAGGAGTATCAAAGATCATCTTCCGCAGGAAGACGCGGGCTATGCCGAAGTTTTGCCTTTTCCTTTCCTGGCGTTGGTCGGCCAGAAGGAAATGAAAATCGCATTGTGCCTCACTCTCATCAACCCCGAAATTGGAGGAGTTTTACTAATTGGGCCTCGCGGGACAGGAAAAACAACCGCTGTGCGATCTTTGATAGATTTACTTCCACCGGTAGAAAGGAGTGCGTGTTTTTACGGCTGCTTACCGGAAGACATTGAAGCCTTTGGGATGGACGGAGTCTGTCCCGATTGCGCCAAAAAGTTTGCCGAAGGAAAACCGCTCACCATCCAGGACAGAGTAAAACTGGTTGAACTGCCGTTGAACGCAAAACTCGAAGACGTAATTGGTGGCATTGATGAGCGGGCGGCAGTCCATGACCGGTTGAAATTAAAGCGCGGGATTCTTGCCCATGCCGATCTCAATATCCTTTATGTGGACGAAGTAAATCTGCTTGCCGATGAAATTGTGGATGCGATTCTGGACGCTTCCGCGAGTGGAAATTATACTGTCAGACGTGGCCCCATCACCGCAACTTATCGGGCAAGATTTACCCTGATTGGCTCGATGAACCCCGAAGAGGGCAATTTACGTCCCCAAATCATGGATCGTTTCGGATTAAGAGTGATCGTACAAGGGTTGAATGAGCCTCTGGAAAGGCTGGAAGCCTACCACCGAACTCACCTTTACCGTCAAAACCCAAGAAAATTGATTGCC
>DLXG01000097.1 GCA_003448875.1 Anaerolineaceae bacterium | reverse complement strand
AAAGGGTGACGGCCGGTGGAAGGTGTTGGTGCGGCAGAGAGATCATGATCTAAATGGGCGTAGACCGAACCAGGGATGTGCCCTTCTTGATAATCTTTGAAACCCCAATCTGGGTTTTTTAGATCAAAACGACAATCTACCACCACCCAATCAGGATGATTGAAGTTAGCGAACAAATCTTCAACTTCGATGAGTGTTGTGTAAGTGGCCATTTTTTATCTCATGTCCATTCTCCCACTGTGTACAGAAGGGCAAAGTTGGGTGGACGCAGAGCACCAACCGGAAAACCGCTGATCACTACAACCTGATCGCCGCTGTGAACAGCGGTTGAGGAAACCAGAGCGGCTTCAACACTGGCGATCATGGCTTCAACGGTTGAGGCAAATGGAACGAGGAATGGTACGACCCCCCAAAAAAACCCCATGCGATTGTACGTCTGTTCCTCGGGTGTAAAGGCGAAAATGGGAACATTCGGGCGGGATTTTGACATGAGCAAGGCAGTTTTACCGGTTTGAGTGAACACAGCGATGGCGGCTACATTGCGGTCATGAGCCAGTTCTTTTGCCGCGCGGGTGATTGCCAGTGCATCATCCTGAGGTGCTTCGGCCGGGCGGGTTGAGTAATGGGCATATTCGGCTGCATTGGCTTCGGCTTCGCAAATAATATTGGCCATTACTTTGACCGCTTCAATCGGATAAGAGCCGCTGGCGGTTTCGCCGGATAACATTACCGCATCGGTACCATCGAAGATGGCATTGGCCACATCGGATGCTTCAGCCCGGGTGGGACGTGGATTACGAATCATTGAATCCAGCATCTGAGTGGCAGTAATGACCGGCTTGGCATGCCGGTTGGCCATATCAATGATCCGCTTCTGGATGATCGGCACAGTGGAAGGAGAGGTCTCTACACCCAAATCTCCACGAGCAACCATGACACCATCGGCTGCGTGAATGATTTCATGCAAATTGGTTATGGCTTCTGGCCGTTCCAACTTGGCAATGATGGGAGTATTGGCACGTTCAGGCAGGATCTCCCGCATGGCTTGACGGACTTCTTCGATATCCGCTGCACGATGAACAAAACTGATGGCAACCCAATCCACGCCATTTTTCAAGCCAAATTCGAGGTCCTGACGGTCTTTTTCAGTAAAAGGCGGTATTCCGAGAGCGGCACCGGGTAAGTTAACCCCTTTATTGGAGTATAAGGTACCCCCGAGGATGACATTTGCAAAGACCGCATCCCCTTCTACTTTGAAAACTTCAAACTCAAGGTTGCCGTCATCGAGAAGAATGCGATTGCCGGGAACAACTCCGCGGGCCAGATTGGGGACATCCAATGGGATTAAGACAGTGGAGTCGGGTACATTTTCAATAGACTCCAAACTGGAAACCTGAGTCAAAACAACCCTGTCACCTGCTTTGAGCGGGATTCCTTCGGCGGGTAATTTGCCCACTCTCAACTTGGGGCCTTGTAAATCTTGCAGGATTGAAACGGGCTTATTGAGTTCCTCGGAGAGTTTTCGAATCAAGCGGATTTTTTCAAGGTGCTCTTCGTGGGTGCCGTGGGAAAAATTCAAACGGGCTACATCGATGCCGGCTTCGATTAATCGGCGCAGGGTATCTTCTTTCTCACTGGCCGGTCCTATAGTGGCGACAATTTTCGTCTTGCGGAAATTCATCATTCACCTCGTAGAGGTTTTCGTTAATCGGTTACATTGATTGTACCAAATCATTGGGTGAAGGGTGATGAGGCATTCTAAAAAAAAGCACCGGCATATCCTTGCCGGTGCAGAGAAGCAACTTAGAATGCTGGCCAGTTAGGGCATTGTCAGCACATCGTAGATATGCGGGATTGCCCAATCAATTTCCTCACGGGTGATGATCAGGGGAGGTGCGAAGCGAATGATGTGCTGATGGGTTTCTTTGGCGAGAATGCCTTTCTTCTGCAAGGCTTCACAAAACCGGCGGGCACCGCCAGCTTCTTCTTTCAACTCGACGCCGATAAGCAGACCTCGTCCGCGCACTTCCCGGATGTGCGGCGATGGGATTTCCTCGAGTCGCTCAAGGAAATAATCGCCCATCTGGCGGGCATTTTCGATCAGGTTTTCATCAGATATTACTTTCAAAGCCTCGCGGGCTACAGCACAGGCAAGCGGATTACCACCAAAGGTTGAACCGTGTTCACCGGGCTGGTAGAGGCCTAAAATGGGGCGATCTGCTAAGACTGCTGAAACGGGGTAAAAGCCGCCGGAGAGGGCTTTGCCAATAATGACCATGTCCGGCCGGACATCTTCATGGTCACAGGCAAACAGTTTACCGGTACGGCCTAAGCCGGTTTGAATTTCATCGGCGATGAACAAGACCTGATTTTCTCGGCAAATTTGAGCCACTTCTTTCAGGTAGCCGGCAGGCGGAATGATTACGCCACCTTCTCCCTGAATGGGCTCCAGTAAGACTGCTGCTGTATTGGGGGTAATGGCCTTTGCCAGTGCTTGCGCATCACCATAAGGCACAGTAACAAAGCCGGGGGTAAATGGACCAAAATCGTTTTTATAGAGCGGCTCTGTGGAACAGGATACAATCGAAATCGTGCGACCGTGGAAATTACCCTCCGCCACGATGATTTCTGCCTGATAACGGGGAACACCCTTTACCCGATAAGCCCATTTGCGGGCGAGTTTAAGGGCGGTTTCGACCGCTTCGGCGCCGCTATTCATCGGCAGGGACATTTCATAGCCACTCAGGTCAGACAGCTCTTTATAAAATAACGGCAACTGGTCATTCCGAAAGGCACGGGAGGTTAGCGTGACCTTTTGGGCTTGCGTGATGAGGGCGCGCAGAATGCGGGGATGAACGTGGCCTTGATTCAGGGCTGAATAAGCGCTCAGGCAATCCAGATAGCGGTTGCCTTCGACATCCCATACCCAGACCCCTTCTGCACGGCTGATAACTACATCCAGCGGATGATAATTATGGGCTCCGTATTTTTCTTCAAGTTCGATCAAATCTTTGGTCAAGTTATCTTTGGTCACCATAGGTTCACCCAATTATTTTTCCACCAGCAATTCAACCAGAATGGCTTTTTGGGCATGCAGGCGGTTATGAGCCTGCGGGAACAGGCGGGAGTGCGGGCCATCGGCAACTTCATCGGTGATTTCCTGTCCACGATGCGCCGGCAAACAGTGCATTACAATCACATCCGGGCGGGCTTCCGACACCAGTTGTTGATTTACCTGATAGGGTGGAAAGACGGCTTCTCGTTTTTTAGCTTCGGCTTCCTGCCCCATGCTGGTCCAGGTATCGGTATAAATTACGTGAGCATCCTTGACGGCTTGATGCGGATCGCGCAGGAAGTTCAGGCGGCTGCCACTTTCGGCTGCAAATTGTCTGGCCAGTTCAACGGCTTTGGGAACGATATCGTAGCCTTCCGGGCTGGCAATGGTAAAGTTTGCACCTAACTTGGAACAAATATGCATGAGGGATACGGCTACATTATTCCCATCCCCGATGAAAGTCACATTCAAGCCTTTGAGTGAGCCAAACTCTTCTTGAATAGTGAGGGCATCTGCCATGGCCTGGCAGGGGTGATTATAGTCACTTAATCCGTTGATGACCGGTACGCTTGACCACTTGGCCAGTTCAAGCACGTGTTCGTGGGCAAAAACTCTGGCCATAATAGCATCTACATAGCCGGACATGACCCGGGCAACATCCGCGATGGATTCGCGCTGACCCAGACCGATTTCATTAGGTGAAAGGTAGAGTGCATCCCCTCCCAGGTGGCGCATGGCCATATCGAAACTGACCCGGGTGCGCAGACTGGGCTTTTGGAAAATCATCCCAAGCACTTTGTTTTTGAGCAACGGTTGGTTCCCGCCTGCCCGCCATTCTTCCTTGAGGCGAACGGCCAGATCAAGCATTCCTTGTAGTTCTGCCGGTGAATAGTCAGAAACCGCAAGAAAATCTTTTTTCATATAGGCTCCTTTATTGAATGAATTTTTGGGCTTAAAGAGTATAACATACCCTAATGGCAGTACCAGTGGTTTATAGCACCTTCGCATTGGTCTTTTGTCTTAAGTTCAATTCGGATTCAGCCTATACAATGTAAAAACAGACCGGTAAAATTCAAATCGTAGAGGAATGGATGTAAAATGCTCAAGATTTTCAATTCGACACAATCATTTCGAAAATATGCTTGGGGAGTGCTTGTCTATAATATACTGGTGATTCTGTGGGGGGCTTTTGTGCGGGCTACCGGATCTGGAGCCGGCTGCGGAGCGCACTGGCCGCTGTGTAATGGTGAGGTCGTACCGCGCGCGCCAGCAGTTGAAACATTGATCGAATTTACTCACCGCGTTTCCAGTGGCCTTGTTTTGATTTTGATGGTGATACTGGTTGTGGGGGCTTTTCGTTTATTTCCAAAAGGACATTTGGTACGGAAAGCTGCTACTGCGGCAGGTATCTTTACCATTGTAGAATCACTAATTGGGGCAGTTTTAGTCCTGAATGAGTTGACCGGCCAAAACGACTCCATTCATCGAGCCGTGGTGATGATGGTGCATCTGATTAACACGTTTTTGCTTGTTGGGGCCATTTTTCTCACTGCCCGTTGGAGTAGCCATGAATCAAGCCCGCGGATGAACTTCAATCAAGGGGGATGGGGGATTTTAATCGGTATTGGGTTGATCGGGATGATCATTCTGGGTGCAAGCGGGGCGGTGACTGCGCTGGGAGATACACTCTATCCTTCATCTTCGCTGGTTGAAGGTTTTCGTCAGGATTTTGATCCAACCGCGAACATCTTAATTCGTTTGCGGGTTTTTCATCCTGCTATAGCCGCTTTGGTGGGAGCATATACGATTGGTCTTGCCCTCTTGTTGCGACGGCGGTTCCCAAACGAGAACATGCAGCGTGCGTCCTACAATCTAAGTGCGGTTTATGCCTTACAACTGGTGCTTGGAGTGATCAATGTGATCCTGTTGGCACCGGTTTGGATGCAACTTTTACACCTGCTGGTAACTAACCTGATCTGGCTGGCGTGGCTTGGACTGGCAGAATTATTCTTTGATGAGCGTTTTGCGCTGCAAAGCAGAGGCAACCATGCGATCCATCAAAGCGTAAGCCAGTCCCTTCCCCAATAACCTGACAGCCAGATAGATGAGTTTATTTTCAAAACCGGGGAGGATAAGATATTTGCCCCTTGCGACTCCATTCAAGATTTCCCGCGCAACCTGTTCGGGTTGAACAATTCCGCCACTGCTTGCCAGAACTCTGGTGACTTCCGGTTTATATTGATTTTCATAAGCCAGTTGAGGCGTATCCGTGTCCGGTGGATAGACCAATGAAACCTGAATACCATGCGGTTTCAGTTCCATTCTCAACGCATCGGATAATCCTGTGACGGCATGTTTTGAAGCGCCATAGGCGGTGTAGCCGTAAATATTCAAATATCCTACAACGGATGAAATATTGACGATAATACCGTTCTTCTCTGCCAGCATACCCGGCAAGACGGCCCGAATTGCGTTAACCGTCCCAAAGTAATTGATTTGCATCATTTGATGAAAGATTTTTTCTTCCAGTTGCCAAAACTCACCGGGGTGGGCTACGCCAGCAGAATTGATCAGAATATCCACTTTTTTCCATTGAGAGGGGAGAGCGGAGAGTGCCTGATTCAGATTGAGTGAATCGGCCACATCAACCGAAAGGCTGATAATCTCAACTTCTGGTGACGGACGCAGTTTCTCTAAATGATTTTGGGCCTTTTTAAGATTTTCGACATTTCGAGCCAGAATGCAAACATTAGCGCCGCTGCGAATCAGCAAGCCGGCCAGTGCCAGTCCGATACCGCTCGATCCGCCGGTAATTAAGGCTCGTTTATTTTGGTAAAAATTTTCAGGTTGTTGCGGCATCGCTTAATGGCCACAGCAAGAACAGGAACCGCCGCTGCATGAGGAACAGTTTGATGAGACACTGCCCGCTACTGGTTTACCATCGGAAGCAGCGAAAAAGAGTGATAAAGCCCGACGGGTGTTCGAGCTAAAACATTTTTTGCATTGAATCGGTTCGTCGGCATCTTTGATGGAGCGAAAGGCATCGAATTTCGAACCGCAGTCCTGACAGGTATATTCGTAAAGTGGCATGGATTTCCTCCACTTATGATGATTGTGGCTGGATTTTACTCCCCATTCGATTGTCAGTCAAATAAGCCGGAAGACCAAAGGCGAGATGATAAACTGCTATCCCAAAAGCGACAGCGACATTCAAGGAATGCTTAAATCCGCTCATGGGGATGAAAATGGTTTGATCGCACAATTCCATAATTGACGGGTCAATACCACTCACTTCATTTCCTACAACCAAAACGAGCGGCTGATTTTGCGGGAGAGCCTGTATTTCAAACAAAGACACCGCCGTTGAGGTGGTTTCTAATGCCCAGAGAGTTTTTCCATCGGCTTTGAGGGTCTGGGCTAACTGGTAACCATTCGGGGCATATTCCCACGGGACAGCAAATTCGGCTCCGAGGGCTGTCTTGGAAATACGCGGGTTTCCGGGTAAGGGCGTGAGACCACTTAAGTACAAATGAGAAATGCCGGCTCCATCGGCGGTGCGAAACATTGCACCTACATTGAACGTGGAACGGATGTTGTCCAGTAGGGCTTCCAACTGGATAGCAGGACTTGTTTTTTTGCTGGATTGGGTGAGAGCATCAGAGACTTCTCGGGCAGTCGGTACCAGCAAGAGGGGTGAGTGGCAGCGGGGACACTTCAACTGATCGGTTTGTAAGGCTCGTCCGGCAGGGATGCGCAAGGCGCATTTTGGATTGCTGCATTGAAAAAAACTCGTTGGAGATTGTGCCAGTTTCATTCTTTCATTATAAAGCCAGTTCGGATGTATCGGGCAGCGTAAGGGTCAAGACCCAGTTCGGCCAGCACTTCATCGGGACGGCCGGTTGCGCCTTCGCGAGCCGAAAGCTGCATTTGAAACTCTATACAATTGCTGCTCAAGGGTATTACCTCAATTTTTTCGATTAAAGGACGTAAATCGTAGGTTTTGTTTCGACGCGTCCGAATGATGGAGGAACGTGCCAGCATTTCTTTCAGGTGATTTTGAATTTCAGCTGTGTCAACCGGATCGAGATGGATAACCCGATATGTGCTCGAAAGGATCAAGGTTGGGAGGCTGGCTGAGTTTAGGGGAATGGCAGTAACAGAGAGGATTTCAATGCCGGGCTGTTGGGTAAATTTCAGGTGATTTAGAAAATCGTCCTCTGTCCAGTTTTCCGTATCCAGCCAGACATCAATCAGGTCATTTTGGCTTAGAAATCCTAAGGGGAGGGGGGCAGCCTGTTGAATCTTTGGTTGAGGGTGGAAGCCTTGCGTGTAGGCAACCGGTATGCGCGCCCGACGGAGATAGCGCTCCCAAACCTTATGAAGGTCTAGATTACCAATGTATTGTAAGGGGGTGTCTTTATTGTAACAAATGCGGAAGCGCAACATGTTTCAGCCTTAGGCGGGTTGCTCGATGTTGACTTTGATCGGGCGACGG
>DLXG01000154.1 GCA_003448875.1 Anaerolineaceae bacterium | reverse complement strand
AGGATGGCCATAAAGGCTTCCTGAGGAATTTCTACATTCCCCACCATTTTCATGCGCCTTTTGCCACGTTTTTGTTTTTCAAGCAATTTCTTTTTGCGGGTAATGTCGCCGCCATAACATTTAGCCAGCACATCCTTACGCAGGGCTTTTACATTGGCGCGGGAGATAATGCGGCCATTTGCCGAAGCCTGAATAGCCACATCGAATAATTGACGGGGGATCAGGTCTTTCAACTTGCTGACCAGCGCCTGCCCCTTGTGATAGGCATTATCCCGATGAACAATGGTTGCCAGAGCATCTACCGGCTCTCCGCCCACCAGCACTTCCAGTTTGGTCAAATTGCCAGGACGGTAATCGGCAAAGTGATAGTCCATAGATGCGTAACCACGCGTACGGGATTTGAGTTCGTCGAAGAAATCCACAATCAACTCCGAAAGGGGAATCTCAAAGGTCAATTGCACCCGTGTGGGTGCAGGGTATTCCTGTTCCTTGAAGATTCCACGCCTCTTTTTGACTAACTCCATCACCGTTCCGTAATAATCCACCGGTGTGATTATCTGCAAGATCATCCACGGTTCACGAATTTCAGCAATTTGCGATTCATCCGGTAATTGAGCCGGCGAATCAATTCGGATCACTTCGCCATTGTTCAATACAATTTCGTACTCAACCGATGGTGCGGTGACGACAATATCCAGATCATACTCGCGTTCCAGTCGTTCTTGAATGATCTCCATGTGAAACAGACCAAGAAAACCGCAGCGAAAGCCAAAATTCAAAGCCTGCGATTTCTCAGGTTCAAAGACCAGTGAAGCATCATTTAGTTGGAGTTTTTCAAGGGCTTCTTTGAGATCTTCATAATCTTCGCCCTCAACCGGATAGATTCCCGCAAAGACCATCGGTTTGGGATGCCGAAAGCCCGGCAGCGGTTTTTCAGCCGGGCGAACGGTGCTGGTGATAGTGTCACCCACCCGGCATTCTGAAACGGTTTTTAAACCGGTAGCAATATACCCCACATCTCCGGCTTGTAACTCCTTAACGGGTGTCATGTCGGGGGAGAAAACGCCGATTTCAACTGGGCGGATATCTACGTTGGTAGACATCATTCGTAACATGTCGGTAGAGTTAATTTTTCCGTGCATGACTCGCACGTACGCCACCACGCCTTTATACGAGTCGTAGTGCGAATCAAAGATCAAGGCTTGCAGAGGGGCTTCCACTTCCCCTTTTGGAGGTGGAACCTCTTTTACCACCGTTTCAAGCACCTGATCAACATTAATCCCTTCTTTGGCTGAAATTCGTAAAATTTTCTCCGGCTCAACTCCCAGCAGATTGTGAATATCTTCTGCCACCTCATCCACCCGCGCTGATGGCAGGTCAATTTTGTTGATCACCGGCACAATCACCAAATCAGCATCCAAAGCAAGGTACAAATTGGCGAGCGTTTGTGCCTCAATACCCTGCGTTGCATCCACCACCAGCAAAGCTCCCTCGCAAGCCATCAATGCACGGCTGACCTCATAACTGAAATCCACGTGGCCGGGAGTATCAATGAGATTAAGCTCATAAGACTCACCATTTTTAGCCTGATAGATCATTCTCACCGCTGAAGCTTTAATGGTGACCCCTTTTTCCCGTTCAAGGTCCATCGAATCCAGCACCTGCTCCATCATTTCCCGATCTGATATGGTGCCGGTCAATTGAAGCATCCGGTCTGCAAGGGTGGATTTACCGTGGTCAATATGAGCAATGATGCAAAAATTACGAATACGTTCTTTTTCCATAATCGAGGTTAGTATACCCTAATTACCCCCAAAGTAACAGAGCGCACCCTGCAGTGCGCTCTGTCCATGACGAAAAATGTTGGGCTGTTCAGGCGATCGAAAACAGGCGCATCCGCACCTCATCAGAGCGTTCAATCGCAATCCCTCTTTTACGAACGTTTTCGGCAAGGGTCAACACAGCCTGTGATAATTCTGCGCTCTTATTTACTCTCAAAACTGGCTGGCCAAGAGCATCAGATTTTTGGGTCAATTCTGGATCATCGGGCAGCGTGACTGTGACCGCGTGTTTAAGCCGCTCAGCAATTTTTTCAACCGTAATAGGGTTGTCTTGATTGAAACGGTTGACCACCATTGCCACCCGATCGCGTGACATACCAAAGGCATCCCACAAATCAAGGAACAGGCGTGTATTACGAATGGCGTTGATCTGTTGGGTCGTGACCAGTACAACCACTTCCGCTGCATCCAGGGCAGCCAGCACTGGATCTGAAATAAAAGAGTCGGTGTTAACCACGATATAGTCGTAATACCGCCGCAGGAATTCTAGGATGCGCGTAAAATTCTCGCCACTGATTTTTTCAGCAAATTCGGGTCTGGGTGGCGCTGGTAATATGTACAAACCAGTTGCCCGATTCAAGAGCATGACACTTTCGACGAGTTGCAAATCCAAATCATAAATCCGGGGTACCAGATCGAGGACCGATAATTGTCCCAGTTCATTGAAGAACAAATGAACATCACCAAACTGCATACTGCCATCCACCAGCACCACTCGGGCTTCGTGATCAATGTCCATCAAAGCCAGAGCAAGGTTAGCAGCAATGGTTG
>DLXG01000151.1 GCA_003448875.1 Anaerolineaceae bacterium | reverse complement strand
TTAGCCATTCTGGCCGGCATTTATATCCGTCAGTGGTGGTTGTGAGGGTGAAGCGATGAGCATTGGTTCGATGATCGAAGACTTAATCAAATCGTTGTTCAAAAAACCGGTTACCCGCAAGTATCCGTTTGAACGTCATCCGGCGCCGGAACGTTTCCGCGGTAAACTGCACTGGGATCCGGAAAAGTGTACCGGCTGCCAGTTGTGTGTTAAGGACTGCCCGGCCAATGCAATTGAATTGATTGTGATTGACAAAGTCAACAAGCGCTTTGTCATGCGCTATCATCAAGACCGCTGCATTTACTGTTCTCAATGTGTGGTTTCGTGCCGTTTTAAGTGCCTTGAATTGAGTGATGAAGAGTGGGAGCAAGCGGTGACCAATAAAGAGCCGCTGGAAGTCTATTATGGGAATGACGAGGACATTCGCTTCCTCCTGGAACGCGCAGCTGAGCAGCCTGTTGAAACACCTTGCGAGTGAGGTTGGAAAACCAGCCCGAATTGCAATTGTTGGGATCGGCAACGAATTCAACGGAGATGATGCGGCGGGGGTGCTGGTCGTGCGCACCCTGCAAAAAAAATTTAGCGAATCGGATCATCTCCTGCTGATAGAAGGCGGCACAGCCCCGGAAAATATCACCGGCCGGCTGCGCCGCTTTCATCCTCATCTGGTTGTGATGGTAGATAGTGCCGAAATGGCTCAACCAGCCGGCAGTGTCATGCTGGTGGAAATGCAATCTCTGGACGGGCTCAGCGCCTCCACGCACACCCTACCGCCTTCGGTGCTGGCGGAATTTTTACAGAGAGAGCTGGGCTGCCGCGTGGTTTTGCTGGGGATTCAGCCTGCTACGTTGGAATTTGATGCCCCGCTTAGCGTACCGGTCAGGGAGAGCGTCCGTAAAGTGAGCCGTGTCTTGGGCCGTATGCTCGCCCAGTCCTCGTGATACAATTTGGCGTATGGAAAGAACCGTTCCGCGCACCGCCTCAGAGGAAATTGACCTGTATCTTCGTACCATTTACTCGCTGCTGCGTACCTCGGCGGAGGTACAAATCCGCTCACTGGAAGAAGTTCACGCTGCCACCAACTCTTCCCTCCACCCCGATGCTCGCAAAGTTGCCCCGGATATTTCAGCGCTGATTTACAGCGCGCTGCGCCTGCCCGATTGTATGCCGGAAGTCCGTTCGGTTGTCTTGGGCCAGAGTGCCAGTGTCTTTCACCAGCATGGTTACGATCAGGTGGAAAAGTGGCAGCCGGTTTCGGCTCGGGCGCGCCGCCGGCGCTGTTTTTTTAACGGCCGGGATACGCTGGCCTGCTACATTGCCAGCCGTTCGGATATTGACGATATTATTCCGACCCTGACGGCTTATCAGATCGAGTGGAATAAACTCCACCACTTGCTGCAACGCTGGCAGCGGCCGCTGAATGCCCGCACACTGGCGAAAGATGAAGAATCTTTCGGTGAACTGGCAAATACACTGGAAATGACGGTGGAAGACCTCGAACGGCTGCGCACGGTGTGGGGCAAGGAGTTTTACATAAATTTGCAGCGGATTGCTCATAAACGCTGCCGGATTGGTGTGCGTCTGTTGAGCGGTTCGCTGGCCGACTACCGCCGCGCCACGCGGGCCTGGTGGGATAACATCGAACGCTGCTGCCCCCTGTTGAGCAGCCGACCGGTTTATTTTGTTTCCAGCAACACCCATTCGCTGATTAATTTGGTGAGCGGATTTGCCCTGCTGCACCGCGAAGAATTAATGCGCTTTCTGGACCGCAAGGAAAACGAGGACTTGAAACGGGAGTGGGAAAGCATCTGCAACGGACAGGTGCCTTCCAGTCAGGAAAATTTCCTCTATTATGTTTTGAAAAAATATCAACAGACGAATGAAGGACGTGCTTTGCTTCACGCGCAGGCAATGGATGAAACCAGTTTAGGGATCACGCGCATTCCCAGCGAGCATTACTTTGATGTGGAAGCACAGGTTATCGAATTGCGCCGCCTGAATCCTGCCCGCATGGATTCGCGCATCAAGCGAGGTGAACTGGCCTGGCTGGAACGCAGCGATGCAGTGATACTGAATATTGATTACCCGCTGGGAGTGGCGGCCTACAATTTGCTGGTCAAGATCGCCGAGCATGTTCACCCGATTCTGGGGGTATATATCATGGGTAAGGCGGCAACCCTCAACGGCCGGCTGGGGGATGTCATGATTCCCAACGTGGTGCAGGATGAACATTCCGAAAACACTTTTCTGTTTCAAAATGCTTTCAATGCCTCGCATGTTGCTCCATATCTGCTGTACGGCACGGTACTGGATAATCAAAAGGCAGTCAGCGTATACGGCACATTTTTACAGAATGCGCGCATCATGGATGTCATTTACCGCGAGGGCTATACCGATATCGAGATGGAAGCCGGCCCATATCTTTCGGCGGTATACGAAATGTTCCGTCCCAAGCGGCATCCCATCAACGAAGTGGTTAACCTGTACGAAATCCCCTTTGATCTGGGCATTTTGCACTATGCCTCCGACACTCCATTAAGCAAAGGCAAGAATTTGGGAGCGGGTACGCTTTCTTATTTTGGAATGGACTCGACCTATGCAACCAGCGTGGCCATTTTGCGGCGCATCTTTGAAAAGGAACAGAGCCGGCTGGCAAAGAAATAACCATTTTCATATATACTTTAATCAATGGAAGTCAACCGCAGCGATGTTGTTGAATTATTGCGCGGGTCGCACCTGTTCATCAGCCTGAGCCCGGAGCAGATTGAAGAGATTGCCGGTCGGCTGGAGGCTTTTCTTTATCAGGAAAAGCAGGTAATTTTTGAGCAGGATGCGCCCGTGGAGAGTTTTTATTTTCTGCTCAGCGGGCGGGTTGAATTGCTGCGTCAGCACAGGGACGAAGAAGTTAAGGTCATCCTGAGTGAGCAGGATTATTTTGGCGAAGAGGCACTGGCGGATACACCCCCGCCCCGCCTGGCAACCGCCACCGCCCTGACCAATGTGATTGTTATCCGCTTCAACGGCGAGTTGATTGATGAGCTGAAGAGAGAGTACCCGAAAGTGGATGCCGCTTTCCGTCTGGTGGCCGATAGTTATCAACTGGCGATGCGGACGCGGATGCCGTGGCGAGGGCCGCGCGAAGTGGTTCATTATATCGGCCGGCATCACCCCATCTTTCTGGTGCTGCGTCTGATTTTACCGGTGCTGCTGGCCTTGTTGACCACGCTGGTCACTTCCTATCTGGATGTGGTTCTCTTTCGCGGGTCGGCATTAGGGATGGGATTGTTGCTGCTGGTGGTGCTGGTCAATATCGCCTGGCTGGCGTGGGTGGTGATTGATTTTTACAATGATTATTCGGTGGTAACCAACCGCAGGGTGGCTTACCTGCGGAAGATATTATTGATTTACGACAGCCGGCAGGAAGTGCCACTGGATGCTGTGCTGGCCGATGATGTGCGCACTACCCAACTGGGACGCATCATTGGCTATGGGGATATTATCGTGCGCACCTATACGGGGGAGTTAATTCTTTCGCGGCTGGCTCAACCCTATCTGATCGTCAACCTGATCAATGAGATGCGTGAAAAAGCCAAAGCCAGCCGAAAGCGTGCCCGGCTCGAGTCGATTGACCAGATCATCCGGCGGCGTTTGAATCTGGGAGCAGATGAACCGTTGCCGCAGCCCTCTGCGCAAGAGGTCAAGCCGGTAGTCAAAAGTGGAAAACTCACCCAGTTTCTTTCTGATTTGTTCATGCTGCGGGTGGAGCAGGACGGCGCGATCATTTACCGTACCCACTGGTTTATCCTGCTCAAAAAAACACTGCTGCCCCTGATCTTGACTTTGCTGGTTCTGGCGACGGTGATTTCCATTTTTGTGGGGGCGGTTCCGTTGCCACCGGTGTTGGGACTGGTAATCGGGGTATTGTTCCTGCCCATCACATCCCTCTGGCTGGTGTATAACTACGTAGACTGGCGCAATGACCGTTACATTATCACCCGCGATACGATTATAGATGTATATAAAAAACCGCTCGGCACCGAGCAGAAACGTTCTGCTCCGTTGAAGAACATCCTCAGCATTGATTTTGAACGACTGGGGTTGATCGGCTTGATTTTGAATTTTGGCACGGTGTATGTCCGGGTGGGTGACTCGACTCTGACCTTCAACAATGTGATGGCACCTTCCGAAGTGCAGCGGGAACTGTTCCAGCGTTTTATGGAATTTAAGCAGCGCGAAGAAGAACGGGCTGAGGCATCCATCAACGAACAACTGGCGGACTGGATCGAAGAATATCACCGTATGGTGCAGGGAAAAAGCAACGGTAAAAATCCGACCCAATTGGGTCAGAATTCGTAGTACAATTGACGGGCTATTGAATTATTCTTGAGAGCAGGGTTTAAGGTTATGGCAATTCGAGAAATTGTGACCGTTCCCGATGAAGTGCTGCGCCGCAAAGCGCGCAAGGTGACGGTGTTTGATGCGGATT
>DLXG01000303.1 GCA_003448875.1 Anaerolineaceae bacterium | reverse complement strand
GGCTCCATTTGGAACAAGTTCCACCCAGCGCGCACCGCGGCTGCTGACATGCTCGATAAAACCCGGCGAGTTGACCATCAGCCGGTCGGCATGGCGGTACAGAAAACGCTCTAACCATTCCGAAAGCCGAATCAGCAACGGGTTCCGCAGCACACCGGCGGCCACCGCAAAGGCCGGCCACAAATCCCGCACTTCAAATAAGAAACGCACACCTTTCAAACGTGCAATCAGCCAGGCAGTAACGCCCTGAAAAATCGGCGGAGAAGTGCCCCAGACCAAATCCACCCCTTTAACAGACAACCCGACCAAGAATGATGAAACCATGAAACTAAAAAAACTGATGACACGATGGAAAAAACTGCGGTGCAGGGCCGGGTAAGTATAAACCCTGAGAATGGTGATACCTGCCTCAGGTTGATCCCTTTCGACCCACCTTATTCGTGATTGCCGGCTTTTCCCCGTCAAGTAGGAAACGGGACTGGTGATAATGGTAACCCGGTGGCCACGCGATACCAGAAAACGCGCCATTTCGTAATGCCGCGTTCCGCCGGCCTCATCCAGCGAAGCAAATGCCTGATGAATTAACAAAACATGCATTAATCTGATTTTATCTTAAAACTTTCAGCGCACAGGGGGTTCTTAAGAAGTTTCACTTTGAGTAGATTTGAAACTCGCTGCGTAATTCGAAAGGGAGACCAGCCTCTGTTTCAATCCAAAACGAAAGCGCCGGAAGGCGCGTGAGATAAGTGGGCGAAAACCACCCCAGCAGCGAATCAATTTCGTTAATTTTCTCTCCCACCAAAATCTGACCTGCCCGTACTATCCTGAACTTCATTTTCTGAATCGGCTGGCTTGTTACTCGCACCAGTAATTGATACCGTTTATCATCTACAATAAACCCATGTTCATCCAGCCTCCATTCACCATCGCGAATCAGCCAGTTCAGGCTGATTTTGCCGGATACCGCTCCAGAGCCCAAAGGAAGAAATCGGTCAATCACCTGCCAGTGACCATCTCCCTTCCATTCTAATTGCCGCTCCTGCCGGATGCCCAATCGGTGATAAGCAAGGCGTTCCGCCCGGATACTATTCTTTTCATCCTCTCCTTCTTCTAAAAAGCGCGCCTGATCCCATCGCAGCCACAGGAATTTTCCAGCCCGAAGCATCGGCTGCTGAGCGTTGAACATGGGCGCATTATGAACCTCAGCCAGCGCCAGCCCGTTTTGCCACGGAGGCGGCAAATTGTAGGCATACGTGCCCGGGTCGCACACCAGCC
This sequence comes from Anaerolineaceae bacterium, assembly GCA_003448875.1. Lineage (GTDB taxonomy): Bacteria > Chloroflexota > Anaerolineae > Anaerolineales > Anaerolineaceae > Bellilinea. The sequence goes on along the minus strand of DLXG01000303.1, from coordinate 1,792 downwards.
GGCAGCCTCTCCGCCAGAGTTCTACCTGTAATTGATCGGCATGAGCCGGGCGGCTGACATAATGATGTGCCCGTAAACTAGCCCACTCAGCCGAATGACCCAATCGCCGAAAGCCGTGCAGAACGGGGCGGTCATCTTTTAGCGGCAGAATAGCAGGGTTATACCCCAGCCAGTAAGCCAGTTCATCCCATCCTCCGTTAGGCAGGCAACGCTCTCCGCAAAACGCTGCCATACTGGCTTGAAGAATGGGCCGGTAATCTTCAATTTTTCCTCCCAAAGGCAGCAAATGTGCGCCGTCATGGTGTCCGAAGTTGAGCGCTTCGCCGCTGGCTTCATCCATTACTCCCTGCAACCAGCCAGCCGCAAGACCCAGTTTATTGAGGTGTTTCTGCGGAAAGGGATGATTTTCCAATTGAGCGATACGGAACGCCAGCAGTGCCAGCGTCAACATCAGGCGGTGATAGTTGACACTGTGTTGAATGTACTCACCGTCTGGTTCGATCTGCTTTTCAACCGCCCAAAAAAACCACTTCCAACCGGTTTTACGCCAGCGACGGGCTTCGGGCCAGTCCGACAAAAGATGAGCGGCCAGTACCAGCCCCACCGCTTCAGAGACAAGATGATTGTTGTTCTGAGCGCGCGCATACGCCAGCGTTACCTCAATCCGCCGGGCGTGATGGATTATTGCTTCTGCCACACTTTGCTCGCATTTTTTGTCGAAATGCGGAGAAGGCTTAAATACCTGCACCGCAAAAGACAGGGCAATCAACCGCAAGGCCGCCTCCTGGGCCGAAAGCCAGTTTTCTCCAGCATTGACCGGATTATGGGTTAAGAAACTCTCCCAGTTTTCCCAGAAAGTTTTTGCATAACGTTCATCGCCGCTCAGCCGGTACGCTCTACCCAGCGGGAAAACCCATCCAAACCGTGCCGGCTCCCAGATCTGTTTGATGTCCCCCGGCACATCCTCTTCATGGAGAGAACTCCAGTGCCGTTTGGGATGAGGGGGCTTAAGATTCAGCGACTGCGGCTGACCGCCAAATAACCTGACCTGACCTGCCAGAATTTCCTCTGCCTCTAAGGTTGCATCTTCACCGCGCAGGCGGCTCCACTTCGCCAGCCTTTCCGGATCGGGCAAGACAAAAACATCCGCTCGCAAGGGGGGAGATGCGTTCACTTTTCTGCCGCCAAGCGGAGTCCGCCAGCGATAGTATCCGCTCCATAATCCCAGCCGATAAACCGCCAGCGAAAAGAGCGGGGCAAGCCCCACTTCTCTAATCAGCCAGTACGCTTTTGTCCACAAGTTGGGCATACCCATCCGGGAAAGTTATGTCCCGTTGATCTCCACATCAGCCTGCTGACGGAGAGAGTCCACCGCGGCCAGACTGGCGCGGCTTACGCCGATTAAGTGATCATACGGAATTGGCGGAGGGCCGCCCTGCCGGACAGCCTGCACAAAGGCCTGCCACAAGGCCTGATGCCCCTTATCCTGCCGCAAGTGGGACGAATACTTTTGACTCCGCCCGTTCCACACCAGTTCGAGCGAGCGAAAATCTTCCAGCACTGCCACGCGTCCGGCGCAAAATACCTCCACCCGTTCTTTTGGAAAACTCTTATCCCCGTTGGCGAGGTAGGTTACGATACCAACTGAGCCATCTTCAAAAACGAAGGTCATGCTCACGTTATCCTGCCGGTAGCGTTCACCATCCGGTAAGCCAACCGTGCGCACCCGCACAGGCGGTTTGCCCACCAGAAAAGTCAGGTAATCAATGAAATGGCACCCTTCCCCAACAAC
>DLXG01000176.1 GCA_003448875.1 Anaerolineaceae bacterium | reverse complement strand
TGCAGACATATATTGCAGATTTTCATGGTACCACAGTGACCTTGTTTGAGAAATTAGACCCGGATCAACAAGTCAACATGCCGGTTTGTTATGATTGCCATGGCGTGCACGATATTCGCCGTTCCGATGATCCAGAAAAGGGCCTGCAAGTTAAGCAGAATCTGCTGGCTACCTGCCAGAAATGTCATCCCGATGCAACCGAGAATTTTCCCGACTCGTGGTTAAGCCACTACATCCCGGATAGAAACCGCTATCCAATTGTGTATTGGGTAAACGAGTTTTATAAGTACTTTATCCCTACTGTGCTTGGCGGAATGGGCTTGTTTGTGGTCAGCGATATTTACCGGCGTTGGGTCGTAGACCGCCGAAGGAAGATAACAGCACCTGCCGAAACGGATGAAGGCCAAGAAACTGCCGTTGAAAGTTTGCCAATTGATACTCAACAAACAGAAGAACCAACAATAGATGAGGAAGAAACCCGGAACTCGGATGAGAATCGGCAGGATGAGGAGAATTCGTGATGAGCGAGAATCAAAAAACTTATACCCGATTTGCAATTGCACAGCGAATTGAACACATCGTTCTGATTATTTCCTTTACAACGCTGGCAGTTACCGGTTTGGTGCAAAAATTTGCCCAAAGTCCGATATCCATCTCAATCATCGCTGCGCTTGGCGGGATTGAAATGACCCGCATCATTCACCGAACAGCATCGGTGGTGTTTTTGGTGCAGGCAATTTATCATCTGGTGGTGATTGGTTATAAACTTTACGTTGAACGCAAAGAAGCCAGTATGTTGCCGGGTTTTAAGGACTTACAGGATGCCTTTCAACATTTCCTTTACAACCTTGGCCTAAGCAAAGAACGGCCCAAAATGGATCGTTATAATTTTGTTGAAAAGGCGGAATACTGGGCGATGGTGTGGGGGTTGGTTCTGATGGCTTTGACTGGTTTCATGATGTGGAACCCGATTGCCACAGCCCGTATTCTACCGGGGCAGACCATACCGGCAGCCAAAGTTGCCCACGGAGCGGAGGCGATTTTAGCCGTCCTGGCCATTTTCATCTGGCACTTCTATCATGTTCATCTAAAAACCTTCAATAAAAGCATGTTTACCGGAAAATTGACCCGGCATGAAATGGAAGAAGAACATGCTTTGGAATTGGAGAAAATCGAAAAAGGGTTGCTGCCACCACCGCCATCACCGGAAGAATTACGGCGGAGGAAGCGGATTTATTACCCGGTGGCTACCGTACTCAGTTTAATACTTCTGTTTTTTGTATATCGGTTTGTAACATTTGAAGAAACCGCAATAAAAACCGTTCAACCGGTGTCGGCTCGGGCGGATAGCGTTTTTGTGCCGCAAACACCTACCCCATTACCCACTCGGCCACCAACCGCGACGCCTGTTCCAACCCAGGAAGGGCAATCGGTCACAGGGCCTTTGACGTGGAATAACGGTATCGGACAGATCGTCGTTCAACGCTGCGGTACCTGTCACGGTGCCATGGGCGGTCTGGCTTTGAACAGTTTTGAATCTGCCATAAAAGGCGGAAGATCAGGGGCGGTGATAGTTCCCGGGGATGTCGAAGCGAGTACTCTTGTGACTCTGGTACGCGACGGAACACATCCCGGCAAGTTTGAACCTCAGGAATTGGAACTGATAATTCGCTGGATCCAAGAAGGCGCCGCCGAGTAAAAAAATTAGTTAGTTTTTTCTGGAAAAGCCGTAATCGCTGGATTACGGCTTTTATTTTTGCAAAACAGTGAACTGACAGGTTTCAGGCTCTGGCTCATTTGGATGGATATGATGATCCAGGATAATTTTGGCAGAAAGTTGATTTTGAAGGATGAGCCTGTCCATTTCACATAATTCAGGGAATTGAGCCAGCAGTGGACGGTAAGGACAATTTGAAAAGATGAGACAGGGGCCTTTCGAGCGAGCCTCCCAGCGAGCCGAATAGCCAGACTGGTTGAGGCGCCCGATCAGGTGGATGATTTTTTGTGTCAAAGAAGCCGAGATTCTGGTGCTGTATGGCATCATTTGATCTGCAAGGTTTTCCAGTATCGAATTTTTGTCCGCTTCAGATTTGCCAAAGAGGATGGTCAGGGCAGCTTGTGTCAGTGAAAGAATATTGTTTGGTTTGATTTGCTGGTTCAGGGTATAGATCCGGGCAGGGCGACCCCGTTCACCTGAAATTTTTGTTTGTACTATTGAGACAAGATCTTGTTGAATCAATTTTGAGAGGTGGTAACGGATGTCAGCAGGCGTGAGGCGAAGGGCTCGACTTAGTTGACGAACCGTCATCCCGGGGTGTTCGGAGAGATATTCTAGAATGAGTTGAGAGGTTTGTTTTTCCATGAGATTAACGCAAAAAAATTTTATCTTAAATGAATGTTGACAGTCAAGCAGGATGGGGTAGAATCATTGATGATTGGTGTGATTTTTCGCTTATTTTCCCGAAACCTTGATTCAAGAGAAAGGAAACTCCATGGCTGATGATGGGTTAAATACCCCGGGTTATGAAATTCCGCCTGAAATGCAGGGGCAGGTGGCTATTACTACTCTGGATAAAATCTACAATTGGAGCCGTAAAAATTCTCTCTGGCCGATGATGTTTGGGCTGGCATGCTGCGCTATTGAAATGATCAGCACGGCAGCCAGCCGTTTTGATTTCTCTCGCTTTGGGATGGAAGTTATGCGCCCCAGCCCTCGTCAGGCTGATTTGATGATTGTTTCAGGGACGGTCACCAAGAAAATGATTCCGCAAATCGTGCGCCTGTACAATCAAATGCCGGAACCGCGCTATGTGATTGCGATGGGTGCATGCGCTTCGGGAGGTGGACCTTTCAAAGAAGGATATACCGTAGTAGCCGGTGTGGATAAATTTATTCCGGTGGACGTGTATATTCCCGGCTGCCCGCCAACACCGCAAGCGTTGTTGCATGGTTTTATCACTTTGATGAAAAAGATTGAAAAACAATCGCTGCGTAGTGTGCCGTGGTATCAAAAGACGCCCAGTGAGCCAATCCCGATTCCTATTCTCGGTCCAGATTTAATGGACCCACGCAAGTTTGATCTCATTAAACAAGTAACCAGTCAGATGGCACAAAAGGTAGACGTAACCGGGGAGGGAGAATCAAGCCATGAGTGAACAATTTGGGATTCGCTCATCTGACCTGACGGAAAGGTTCCCGGAGCGGGTAATACCGGATTCGCGGACAGGGTATAGCGGTTTTGTGGTCAAGCCTGGAAATTTGATCGAAATCGCGCAGGTTTTGCGAGATGAACTGGGGTACGACTATCTGTCTTCCGTCACGGGGGTGGACTACCTGCCAGAAAATAAAATGGAAGTGGTGTATCACTTTTACCGAACTACCGGTGGTGGTGCATTGGTTATAAAGACACAGGTAGATCGGGAAAATCCGCTTGTACCCTCGCTCACCCCTTTGTTCCCGGGTGCAGAGTTTCAGGAACGTGAAGCATGGGATTTGCTTGGCATCCGCTTTGAAAATCACCCGGACCTTCGGCGGATATTGACATGGGAAGGTTTTTATGGGCATCCGTTGCGCAAGGATTGGAAAGAACCCTTTTTTGAGGAAGAAGCCAAACCCTATAAGAGCCGTTGGCCGGAAGGTCATGTCTATCGGATCGAAGATAAAAACCCATTCCACGATAATGTGCAATACCCACCGGGCTTCGATCCGGAACAGTGGTCACCAGAGACAGACGAATTGCTCTATGCCGGTCTGAAACGGGTTGACAAGAGTGATGATTTTTTGACTGAGCAGGTGGTAGTTAACCTGGGCCCTCAACATCCGTCAACGCATGGCGTATTCCGAATGGTAGTGGTGCTGGATGGTGAAACGGTCGTTGATTTAAAGCCAATTATGGGATATTTACACCGCAACCACGAAAAAATTGGCGAGCGGAACACATTTTTGCAAAATATGCCGTTCACCGACCGCTTGGATTATGTTTGTTCAATGAGTAATAACTTTGGGTATGCCTTAGCGGTGGAAAAATTGATGGGTATCCAGCCGCCGGAGCGGGCAGAATATATCCGGGTGATGATGGCGGAATTAACCCGCTTTTTGAATCACATTTTTTCGATTGGTTTTTTATTGAACGACTTAGGCGCATTTTTTACTCCGATGCTGTATGCGCTTGAAGAGCGGGAGTTAATTTTAGATGTATTTGAAGCGGTTTCTGGTTCACGCATGATGTGTAATTATTTCCGCTTTGGAGGTGTGGCAAGGGATATTCCGGATGAAGTAATGGAAAAAATTCGCAAACTTGTACTGGATCGCCTGCCCCGAAAATTGGATGAAATGGATTATTTCATCACCAATAACGAAATTGTTCGCGGACGCTGTGAGGGAGTTGGGGTATTAACTGCCGAGCGGGCGATCGCCCTTTCCGCTTCAGGGCCGGTTTTACGTGCTTCAGGTGTGCCCTATGATGTTCGCCGGGCTGACCCTTACAGCATCTATGACCGCTTTGAATTTGATATTCCAGTGCGTTACAACGGCGATATTTATGACCGTTACCTGTTGAGACTGGATGAAATGAGGCAAAGTCTGCGAATCTTACAACAGGTCCTCAAAGATATACCCGAAGGTCCGATCATGAGCGGTAAGCCGCAATATCAGGTGAGAGTACCAGCAGGCGAGTCCTACGGCCGGGTGGAAGGACCAAAAGGTGAACTGGGGTTTTACGTTGTTTCAAATGGCAAACCCAACCCCTGGCGTTATCATGTCCGAGCGCCAACCTTTATCAACCTGACCAGTCTGGCCGAAATGTGCCGAGGCCAAAAAATTGCCGATGTGGTGACCATACTCGGCTCAATTGATATTGTTTTGGGCGAAGTTGACCGGTAAGGTATGGAAGGAGGATAGATGATTACTGGGAGTGGTATCCTGAAAGGGTTGTGGACAACCTTCCGGCATTTTATTAAGACATACATTGAAGACCTGCGAACCGGAAAGAAGCGGTATTTTTCACAGGAGGGGATCGAACTCAGACGGAGCCCGGATGTCGAGGGAATTTTTACCATTCAGTATCCGGAAGAAAAATTACCGGTTCCAGAAGAATTCCGTTACATTCCCTTTTTGGTGTATGATGAAGGGGAAAATGGTGAAAAGGAGATTCGTTGTACCTCTTGTGGTATTTGCGCGAAAGTATGCCCGCCCCAGTGTATCTGGATTGTGAGGACGAACGATCCGGTTAC
>DLXG01000244.1:1231-4283 GCA_003448875.1 Anaerolineaceae bacterium | reverse complement strand
ACATTGTAGAATTATATTTTCAGGCGCTCAATCTGCATGACCCATCACTAATCGTTCGTCTTTACCACCCCGACGCCGTCCATATCACCCCAGCCCGGGTGATTCAGGGGAGTCAGGCGATACAGGCATGGTTTAGCAGCCTTTTCAACGAATTGTTACCGCAGGCCAGGTTTACCCTCACCCACACCAGCCAAAGTGGTAATACACGCCACTTTAACTGGATAGCCCAAAGCGGGAATACAGCCGTTACAAATGGCAGCGACACCATTGGTATCATGGACGGCAAAATTGCCTATCATTACTCCAATTTCACTGTTTCTTCTTAAGGCTTCCGTTGGGCTGGTTTTCTTCCTCGCCTTTTCGCCACTGGCTGAATTAATTCATCCTGCGCCGCGGGCTTTGTAGTCTTTCCTTTTCTCGTAGAGGTTTCCTGCTCAGATTTCTTTACCACCGTTGAGGATGTGGAAGTTTTTTGACGACTTCCACCTCTTCCGGACTTCACTGCTTCTTGCTTGCTTTCCAAAGGCAATTCGGCTTGGGTTGGTGGGCTAGACTTGCGGCGGGTTGAGGCTTGTTCCTTGGGCGTCCGAGAAGTGGGAGAAACTGTCGTTGTGGCTTTTACAGATGCCCGCCGGGTTCGTTTTACGGGTTTCTGTGGGCTGGCATTCTCCCACCTTCCCAGATTTTCAATGATTGGCTTAACCCCTACCACTTTTTCCCCAGCTTTCAACTCAAACACGTGTTTACCGCTGCTTGCTCTTTTAACAGCAGGCAAATTGTCCAACCGTATACTTTTCGCAGCCAGGCGCTCAAAATAAACCAGCACGTTCATGTCCGCCGGCCCGCTCACTGCACCAGCCAAACCGCTTCCTTTAGCCAAACGTGCGGCAATAATACCCTGCCCATACCGGCCCTGCAGCACAGTTTGAGAGGCGGGAATTCGCCAGCCTTTTCCATCCTCAGAAATCAAGAGGATATCTTCATCTTTGTTATAGACCATTCCCCCAATCACTTCATCACCATTATTCAATTTGATGCCGTTCACCCCTGCCGCAACCAGCCCCATCGGACGGACTTCACTTTCCGAGAAGCGTATCATCATTCCACTCTTGCTTACCAGGATTATTTCATCATCGCCGCCGGTCAGCAAAACATCCAGAAGTTCATCCCCGCTGTTGATTTTCGCCAGTGTAAAGGTCTGTGCAGATGGGCCGGGCAATTCTCGCACATCGGTTTTCTTAATCAGTCCCTTACGAGTGATAGTTACAAAAAAACGTTCCTTTTCTTGGGGAATTTTTAGAGGCGCCGAAAATAACGCCACAGGCAGGCTTTCACCGCTCAATGGACAGGCCTTAGAAAGTGGAATTCCATCCACAAAATTTTCCTCATCCGGCAGGGATTGTACTGCGATGGCTGCACAGCGGCCATCCGGAGCCGCCAGATAAAGGGTATGATTGGAACTGGAAAGCAGCAGCAGTGCCGGGGCATCCTTACCGGTGAAACGAGGCTGTTTTTCAACTGAAATTCTGCCAATCAGGCCCTCACGAGTTACCCCAACCCATACTTTTTCCTCCGGCATTAATTCGGTGGTGGTTAACACATCCCTGGCAGCAGCACCCTGTTTGAGCGAAACAATTTGAGTGCGGCGCCGGTCGGCATATTTTTGCTTGATGATGTTGAGTTCCTCGGCAACTGCCTCCCTCAATTTCTTCGGCGAGCGCAATAACTCTGTCAAGGTTTTGATTAATTTGAGCGTCTCTTGATATTCCAGTTCAATTTTTTTGCGTTCCAATGCAGCCAAACGCCGCAGCTGCATCTCCAAAATGGCATTCGCCTGAATTTCACTCAATTTAAACCGTTTCATTAACTTTACGCGGGCGTCCTCTGCATCCTGCGCCTTGCGAATCAGATTGATAATTTCATCCAGATTGGAGAGAGCTATCCGCAATCCTTCCAGAATATGGGCCCGCTGGCGAGCCTTTTCCAGATCATATTCGCTGCGCCGACGCACTACGGTTATCCGATGATCAAGATAGACCCGCAAAGCCTGTTTGAGAGAAAGCAGGCGAGGTTCACCATCTACAAGGGCTAACAGGGAAATGCGGAACGTGGATTGCAATGGTGTGCGCCGATACAGTTCACGCAGAACATTCTGCTCTTCGGCAACTTTGTTTAACTCAATGACAATGCGCATGCCCTGCCGATCCGATTCATCCCGCAGGTCACTGATCCCCTCCAGTTCGTTTTCACGGGCAAGTTCGGCAATCCGTTCAATCAGCGATGCTTTATTGATCTGATAGGGTAATTCCGTGATGATAATTCGGCTTTTACCCCTGCCCATATCCTCCAGCTGAACTTTTCCGCGCAGGGTAACTTTTCCTCTGCCGGTTGCATAAGCCGAAAGCAAGTCCTCTCCGCCATCTTCTTGAAGAATGATACCGCCGGTGGGAAAATCCGGCCCGCGTACGAATTTCATCAGATCGTCAACGCCAATATCTTCCAGACGTTCCCAGCGCTCCAGCATATAGATCAGGGCATCAATCACCTCCCCAAGATTATGGGGAGGGATGCTGGTTGCCATCCCAACAGCAATGCCAGAAGCACCGTTGATTAACAAATTGGGCAACGCAGCCGGAAGTACGACCGGTTCATTCAAAGAGTCATCAAAATTCCGTTCAAAATCAACCGTATTGCGGTCTAATTGGAGCAGAAGGTCCAGCGCAAGCGGAGTTAGCCTGGCTTCGGTATAACGCATGGCAGCCGGCGGATCACCATCAATTGAGCCAAAGTTCCCCTGCCCGTCCACAAGCGGGTAGCGCATGGTAAAATCCTGCGCCATGCGTGCCATGGCTTCATATACTGCCTGGTCACCGTGCGGGTGATATTTACCGAGCACTTCCCCAACAATTCTGGCGGATTTTTTATAAGCCGAGTCGGCCCTCAAGCCCATGTCGTACATCCCATACAAAATCCGCCGCTGCACCGGTTTTAACCCATCTCGGGCATCCGGCAGCGCCCGGGCCACAATCACACTCATGGCATAATCCAGATA
>DLXG01000244.1:0-911 GCA_003448875.1 Anaerolineaceae bacterium | reverse complement strand
ACACTCATGGCATAATCCAGATAGGATTGCTGCATCTCAATGTCAATATCTACTTTACGAACGAGTCCAATCTCCATCTAAAACCGCTCCTCGCTGGATACGTATATAAAATAAATTTCAATTCAGTTTATCACGGAAAAGCCGCAAGAATAGCAAAAAAACAGCGAGGGCAGGGCTGCCCTCGCTGTTTTTTCAGTAATTGTACTCTTAATCGGAACTGGTGATGTTCGCCACTGAGATTCGGTGAACATCTTGCTCATTGTTTTTGTTTTCCTGTAAGGCTTTAAACCGCCCATACTGGAAACCCGTCCCCGCCGGAATCAATTTACCGATAATCACATTTTCCTTCAAACCGTAAAGTGGATCCTCGGCTCCGGCAATTGCCGCTCCTGCCAGTACTTTGATGGTATGCTGGAAGGAAGACGCAGAGAGGAACGAATCGGTGCTGAGCGAAGCCTTGGTGACACCCAATAAAATCTCCGCAAAGCGAGCCGGTTGTTTACCCTCCCGAATCATTTGTTCGTTAACCCGCCGTAATTCAAGGCGGTCAACAATGTCCATCGGCAGGTAATGCGTGTCACCCGGTCGGATGACCTGTACACGGCCCATCATCTTGCGGATGATTACCTCGAAATGCTTGTCATTGATGTTCTGACCCTGTGCACGATACACTTTCTGAATTTCGCTTAACAGGTACAACTGACAGGCTTCGCGTCCTTTGATCTTCAAGATCGTGTGCGGGTTCAAAGAACCTTCGGTCAAAGGCTGACCGGCTTCAACGTGCTCGCCGTCTTTGATGAGGATGCGCGAGGTGGAAGGTATTTCATATTCTTCCGACTCACGCTGTTCGTAGGTCACGATGACCTTGCGGCCTTCGATACGTACCCGACCGGTATGCTGGGCTGTTATGG
>DLXG01000039.1 GCA_003448875.1 Anaerolineaceae bacterium | reverse complement strand
GAAAATCTGCTCTGGAAAGCCTGACCCTGCCCGGCAAACTGGCGGACTGCTCCGAACGCGACCCCAACAAAACCGAACTCTACATCGTCGAGGGTGAAAGCGCGGGCGGTTCAGCCAAACAGGGGCGTGACCGCCATTTTCAGGCCATTTTGCCGCTGCGCGGCAAAATCCTCAACACCGAACGCGCCCGGCTGGATAAAATCCTTTCCAACAATGAAGTCAAAGCCCTCATCTCGGCACTGGGTACCGGCATCGGCGAAAATTTTGATCTTTCCGGTCTGCGTTACGGGCGGGTGATCATCATGACTGATGCCGACGTGGACGGCAGTCACATTCGCACCTTGCTGCTGACCTTCTTCTTCCGTTACATGCAACCGCTGATTGAGGCCGGCCACCTTTATATTGCCCAGCCGCCCCTTTACCGGATTGCTTACAAAAATCAGGTCAAATATGTTTATACCGAAGCGGAAAAGGATAAAGTTCTGAAAGAATTGGGGGTTTCTGCCGATAAAGTTTCCATCCAGCGTTACAAAGGTCTGGGCGAGATGAACCCCCAACAATTGTGGGAAACCACTATGAACCCCGCCAACCGCACCCTGCTCTCCGTCAGCATTGAAGATGCAGCCGCCGCTGACCGTACCTTTGACATGCTGATGGGTGAAGCCGTCCCGCCGCGCACCCGCTTCATTACCACGCATGCCCGCAACGTCCGCAATCTGGATGTGTGACCCTGATTCCAATATCGCCAATTTTGGAGGAGTCCGAACATGCCGCTTGCTCAATTATTCCGCGCCGAAGATCTTAGAGATTACATCATCCGCTTCTTCACCCGCTTAAACGTTACTGAAGAACACGCCCGCATCGCCGCGGACGTGCTGATTTCAGCCGATTTGCGCGGGGTCAGTTCCCACGGCATCATCCGTCTGCACAGTTACTACGGCAGCCGCATCCTCAAAGGGCTGATTGATCCGGCTTCGCCGTATCAAATTGTGCGCGAAACCCCCACCACCCTGCTGGTGGACGGCGGAAACGGCTTGGGGATGGTAGTCGGTTACCATACCATGCAGCGCGTGATCCAGAAAGCCAAAGAAATTGGCGTGGCTGTTGCCTCAGTACGCAACAGCAACCATTACGGAATAGCCGGTTATTACGCCATGATGGCCTTACCGCATGACATGATCGGGATTTCCTTCACCAACGCCCAGCCGCTGGTGGCTCCCACCTACGGGCGCAGCCGCATTCTCGGCACCAACCCCATTGCTGTGGCTGCGCCAGCCCTGAACGAGCGGCCCTATGTGCTGGACATGGCCACCAGCATTGTACCGATTGGCAAAATTACCGTTTATGACAAAGCCGGTGAAAAAATCCCCGAAGGCTGGGGGATTGACCAGAACGGGCAAGTCACAACCGACCCCAAGGCCGTCTTGCAGGGCGGGGCATTACTGCCCTTAGGGGGTACCGACCTCATGCGCGGCTACAAAGGTTACGGTCTGGCTTTGTGGGTGGATATCTTCTCCGGCGTGCTTTCCGGTGCGGCTACCGGGCCTTTTGTGGGTTCAGTGGGTAAGGATCAACCCGCCAATGTGGGACATTTCTTTGCCGCCATTCGCATTGATGCCTTCCGCGATCCGCAGGAATTCAAAGCCGATTTAGACCGCCTGATTCAGACCCTCAAAAACGCGCCCAAAGCCGAAGGGCAGGAACGCATCTACATCCACGGCGAAAAAGAGTTTGAGCTGGAATCCCTCAACCGCCAGCGCGGCATTCCTCTGCTGGTCGAGGTGGTCAAAGGTTTGCGCGAAGCCGGGGAGCAGGTCGGTGTACCCTTTGATCTGGAAGTGCTGGGTGAAACCACCGGCGAAGAGGAATAAACCTCTATCAGGTTTCTTGCAGCAAGATTAACACCTCATAACCTTCCAGCGGGAGAAGCATTCCGCCTTTCAGAGGCGGTAGTTGATCGCGCCGATTCGATAAGAGCAGTTTCCAGCCGGCCCTGCGAACCACATCACCAAGGGCAAAGCGTACCGGGCGTTTACCAAAATTGAGCGCTACCAGGATAGTTTGCCCGGCGTTCTGGCGCAGGTAAGCCAGCAGCCGCTGAGGTTCAAACGTCAACGGCTGGAAAAAGCCGTTTCTCAAAGCCGGATAATCCCGCCGCAGCTGAATTAATTTGCGGTAAAAATGGTAGAGCGAATCGGGTTGACGCTGCATCGCCAGCACATTGCGCTGGCGGTAATTTTCATGGACGGGCAGCCACGGCTTTCCCGTGCTGAAACCGGCATTGAGCGTGTCATCCCACTGCATGGGTGAGCGGCAACCGTCCCGCCCTTTATAGAGCGGCCAAAAACGCTTCCCAACCGGGTCTTGCACCATATCCTTTGAGGTGATAGGAATATCCCGCATTCCAATTTCTTCACCGTAGTATAGAAATGGCGTGCCATGTTGGGTTAGCAACAGCGCTGCCGCTACCTTTAATCGCTCGTCGTCTTCACCCTCTCCATAGCGGGTGGCAGAACGCGGGTTGTCATGATTATTCAGCACGTAGGTAGGCCAGCCTTCCGGCTGCAAAGCCTGCTCCCAATCCTGAATCGCCTTCAAAAAACGCGCCGGTTTCCATGGGGAATGCAGAAAAGTGAAATCAAAGGTAGTGTGCAGCAGCCCGGGCGCGCAATAGGAAGCAGCTTTTTGGGGGGTAGAAAGAAAGGTTTCCCCCACCGTAAACCGTTCCGGGTACGAATCGAGGATGGCGCGTATCTCCCGCAGCAGAGGAAACATCTCCGGCTGGTCGCAATCGTAAATGTGTTTCTGGCGGTCAAAACCGCGTAAACCGACGGCGGGGGGATTATCCGGAAATTCGGGATGCTTGAAATACATATTAAAGACATCCAGCCGGTATCCATCTACGCCGCGGTCACACCAGAAACGGAAAACATCCAGCAGAGCTTTCCGCACCTGCGGATTGCGCCAGTTGACATCCGGCTGTTCTTTGTAAAACATGTGGTAATAGTACTGGCCAGTCTGAGCGTCATATTCCCACGCGCTACCGCCGAAAATGGACTGCCAGTTATTGGGCGGGCCGCCGTCCGGAGCAGGATCGCGCCATAAGTAATAATCGCGGTATGGATTTTCCCGGCTGCTGCGCGACTGGATAAACCACGGGTGCTGATCGGAGGTGTGATTCAAAACCAGATCCAGAACGATGCGAATCCCCCGCGCATGAGCCTCTGCCACCAGCCCATCGAAATCGGCCAGTGTGCCGAATTTGGGATCAATATCCAGATAATTGCTGACATCGTATCCAAAATCCACATCCGGTGAGGGATTAATCGGCGAAAGCCAGATGGCATCCACCCCTAAATCTGCCAGATAGTCCAGACGGGAGCGGATTCCGTTCAAATCGCCAATTCCATCGCCGTTACTATCCGCAAAGGAACGCGGATAAATCTGGTAAATCACCCCATCCCGCCACCACAAAAATTGATTCGTCATGGAATTCTCCCTTTCTAATTAAGTTCTCTTGCTACGATTTAGCCGCACCTAAAAACTCCAGCAAAATACGATTGAACTCTTCCGGCTTTTCGCGCTGCGGCCAGTGGCCGCAAGAGGGAATGACCTCTAAACGCGAACCGGGCATCCGGTCGTGCGCCTCACGGGCACATGCCAGCGGTACCAGCCGGTCATTCTCGCCATGGATGAACAAAGTTTCAGCCCGAATTTCATTTAAACGATCAAGATAATTGGTGCGCACACCATTACGAAGAACTTCATGGCGTTGAAAGGAACGAAAAGCCAAACCCGCCTCCGGCCGGCGGATTTCTTCATACACCTCATTCACCAGCGTTTCTGAAAGCGCGTTTGGGTCGTGAAAAATCTGCTGCAAGGAAGCCCGTGTCAGGGCGCGGCTGCGGGCCAGCAGCCACCACGAAAAGCGGTTCAGCCAATCCAGCCGTACCAGATAGTACCCCCACAACCCGCCGGGGTACTGACGTTGAATCCCGTAACTATCTACCGGCACCAGCCTGTGCACCCGCTGGGGATTTGCCAGCGTAAATCCAATGGAAATCCCTCCACCCATCGAAACACCCGCCAGTGTTGCCCGCTCTATCCCAAGCTGATCGAGCAGACGTTTCAAAAAATCAATGTAATACTGCAGTGTGTATTGAATACGGGGAGTATCGCTCTTGCCGTAACCGGGTAGATCGGGTGCAATTACCCGAAAACGGGTTGAAAGTGCCAGAATGGCCGGCTGCCACGAAAGCCATGCCGAATCAGTGCCGCCGCCATGCAGCAAAACCACTGTTTCCCCCTCGTCCCCCGCCATATAGAGGTGAATGTTGAGTCCTTCGATTTTTACCCACGTGTCTTCGATAATCGTCATCGTTCCCTCCCGCATTTGTTATAAGCATACCCGAGAGGCGGCTTTTTTGTCAAAAGTTTTAATCGAATCATTAAGTAAAATTCTTGCTTGTTAACAAAACCTGTGATAGAATTGGCTTTGCAAGGCAAAAGAAAGAGGACCGCATCGAAAAGTGGGCAACCCCCACTTTTCTGCTTAGTAACCGCAACTATCTGGAGAAAGTAGAAGCATGAAGAACGAATTTACCCTGGCGTTCAATGAAGTATTGGAAGAAAAACAACTTCCAAAAGAAGTGATCCTCAAAGCGCTCGAATCGGCGATGGTATCCGCCTACCGCCGTGCCGTGAATGCTTCCAATGCTCAACACGTGGAAGCCAAAGTGGACATCGAGACGGGCAAGGTCACCATTTTTGCCGAAAAAGAAATCGTGGAAGAAGTGGAAGACCCGCGCACCGAGGTAAGTCTGGAAGAAGCCCGCAAGATTGACCCCAATGCGCAGCTGGGCGGCATGATTGTGGTGGAAAGCACCCCGCGCGATTTTGGCCGTGTGGCCGCCCAAACCGCCCGCCAGGTGATCCAGCAGCGCATCCGCGATGCAGAACGTCAGGCCCAATTGAATTATTACCAGAAGCAACTTGGCGAAATCGTCAGCGGCGTAGTGCAGGCCGTCAGCGCACAGGGGTTGACCATCGGTCTGGAAATGAAGGCAGAAGGCACCATGCCGCGTAAGGAAATGATTCCTGGCGAACGCTTCCGCATCCACGACCGCGTGCGCGCACTGGTCGCTGAAGTCAAAGATAACAACCGCGGACCGCAGATCATCCTCTCGCGCACGCACCGCAATTTTCTGCGCCGCCTGCTGGAAAACGAAGTGCCCGAAATTTACCACGGCGTTGTGGAGATTCGTTCGATTGCCCGTGAACCCGGTGAGCGCGCCAAAGTAGCCGTTTCCGCCACTCAGAGCGGGATTGACCCGGTGGGAGCCTGCGTCGGCATTCGCGGCGTGCGCATCCAGGCCATCGTCCGTGAACTGCATGATGAAAAAATAGACGTGATCGAATGGAATCCCGACCCGGCCGTTTTCATTGCCAAAGCCATCAGCCCGGCCCGTGTCAGCGGCGTTTACCTCAACGAGCAGCAATCCAGCGGTAAAACCGCGACCGTTGTTGTACCGGAGGACCAGTTGAGTCTGGCAATCGGACGCGATGGTCAAAATGCCCGCCTGGCTGCCAAACTGACCGGCTGGCGCATTGATATCAAGAGTCTACCCGAAGCGGCCGCCGATGCGCTCTACAAATTGCAAAAGGACGAAAGTCTTGCCGAGCTGGCCGTACAGGAAGTCGAAGCGATGCGCAAGGTAGAAGATATGCTGGCCCGCAAAGCCGAAGGACGGCCTTTGCAGCCCGAGGAATATGATTTGATGGCCCGCTTTGTTGACCGGGTAGAACGGCGTATCACCCGCCGCCCCGAAGCCGAAAAGGTCAGCGAAGATCAATTTGCCAAAGCCAAAGCGATGGTGCCCGCCGACTCGTTCAACATTAACATCCTGGATAGCGGCTTACCGGAACACGTTGCCTACATTTTGCAGGAAGCCGGCTACAGTACCGTCGGCGAAATGGCCGTGCAAATGAAGATTGCCCCGGACGAAATTCTACGGCTCAACGGCATCGGCCCGCGCGCCATGCAGGAAATCAACAAGTTAATGGAAAAACTGGATGCTCAAATGGAGGCCGAGAAAGCCGCCCAGGCAGCGGTAGAAGAAATGCCTCAGCCTTCAGCAGAAACTATTGAAGCCATGGAAATGGTTGAAGCCGAAGAGAGCAAGCCGGAATCCATCGCTGAAATCGAACCTGTTGTTGAAGAGCCAGAACTCGCGCTGGAAAGCCCAATTCTTCCAACACAGGTTGAAGAAGAATACACCCGCGAGGAAACAGAGGAGGAGGAAGAAGAACCTTCCTTCGAGCAGATCTTTGATTTGAAATTAACGCCGGTGGATGAAACGCTCTTCGAAGACGAAGAAGAAGGCGAAGTAATTCCAACCCGCAAAGAGAAGAAAAAGGGTAAGAAGAAGAAAAAGCACACTCAGATCGAGTACGACCCCGACCGCGACACGATCATCATCCGCAAAAAGCACCGCCGCGGAGATGGTGGTTGGGATTGGGATGAGTAAACCGGTGCAGAAGATTTTAGAGAAGGAAAGGTGGCCAAGAAACCAGTCCAGCGAACCAAACATATTCCCCAGCGCACTTGTGTGGGCTGCCGTCAGGTGATGGCAAAAAGAGCGCTGATTCGTATCGTCCGCACCCCCCAGGGTGTGCAGATTGATCCGACGGGAAAACTTGCCGGTCGCGGCGCGTACGTTCACGAGGATCGCCACTGTTGGGAACGCGCTCTCAAAGGAGCCCTCGCCCACGCCTTAAAAACTGAGTTGACCGAACAGGATCGGATCGTTCTTTCCGAATATATGCAATCCCTGCCGGAAGAAAGCCATGTAGCCTGATTCGTATCCTGTTGTTAGAGGAAAGAGCAAACCAGAAGGTAACTTTCCAGCGACCCTTCTACCGCTCAAAATAAACCAGGCCCTTTCCCCGGTCAACCCACTCACCCATCAGAGGCAACGATCCACAGGGGAAGCAGGGAGAAACTACATGAAAGAGGTGCACTATGAGCGATAATGGGTCCAAAACAATCGAACTGCCAGCCAGTATCACGGTTCGCGACCTTGCCCAGCGAATGCAGGCCAGCCCCATTCAGGTCATCAAGATTCTGATGTCCAACGGGGTGATGGCCAACATTAACCAACAAATTGACTTCGACACCGCCGCAGTGGTGGCTTCCGAATTGGGTTTTGAGGCTCAACCGGAGGTGTATGAAGAAGTCGAGGAAAAAGAAGTCGGCGAAATTCCGCTCTGGCGGCAGTTAATTGCCAAAGAGAAACCGGAAAATTTGCAAGACCGCCCGCCGGTTGTCACAATATTGGGCCATGTCGACCACGGTAAAACCACTTTACTGGATGCCATTCGAGATACCAATGTAGCGGGTGGTGAAGCCGGTGGAATTACCCAGCATATCGGTGCCTATCAGGTTGAGCATAAAAACCGCCTGATCACCTTCCTGGATACTCCAGGCCACGCCGCCTTCACTGCCATGCGTTCGCGCGGTGCTCAGGGTGCCGATATTGTGGTGCTGGTGGTGGCCGCTAATGACGGTGTGATGCCGCAAACTCGGGAAGCGATTGCCCACGCGCGCGCTGCCCGCGTGCCGATTATTGTGGCCATGAATAAAATTGACCGGCCGGATGCCAACCCGGATTTTACGAAAAAGCAGCTTGCTGAAGTCGGCCTTGTGCCGGATGACTGGGACGGCGATACTATGGTGGTGCCGGTTTCCGCCAAACTGCGCAAAGGCATTGATGATTTGCTGGAAGCCATTTTACTGGTAGCCGACACGCTGGATATCAAAGCCAATCCCGATGGACGGGTGTTTGGTACCGTTATCGAAGCCAAAGTAGACCGCGCCAAAGGTGTTGTTGCAACGCTGCTGGTTTACAACGGAACGCTGGAAACGGGTGACATCGTCGTAGCCGGTAAAGCCTACGGGCGTATCCGGGCTATGTTCGATTTCAGAGGGCGCAAACTGCGCAAAGCCGGTCCTTCCACCCCCGTACAAATTATGGGTTTAAACGATGTGCCGGATGCCGGTGATCTTTTCCTCGTGTATGAGAATGAACGGGAAGCCCGCGCGGTGGTGGAAGAACGCATCCAGCAGCAGCAAAAAAGACTGGCTTCGGCCCCTAAAATCAGCCTTGAAGAACTCTTCAAGAAGGTTCAATCCGGTGAAGATCACGAACTGCGCCTGATCATCAAAGCCGATGTGCAGGGTTCGCTGGAGCCGATCATTTCCTCTTTGAATGAACTGGGCAAAGGCGGTGAAATCCGCATCAACATTCTGCACGCCGAAACCGGTAACATCAGCGAAAATGATGTGATGCTGGCGGCCGCATCCAACGCGATTGTGGTAGGTTTCAATGTACAGGCAGATGCTGCTGCCCGGCGGCTGGCCGAAAGCGAAGGCGTTTCAATCCGCCTGTATGATATTATTTACCGCTTGACCGAAGACATCGAAAAAGCCATGAAAGGCTTGCTGGAACCTGAAATCAAAGAAGTGGTCATAGGACACGGCAAGGTCCTGGCAACTTTTCGCATTTCAAAAGTAGGTGTGGTGGCCGGCTGCCGCGTATTGAGCGGTGAATTTCGGCGCAACGCCAAAGTCCGCATCCGGCGGGAAGGAACCATCATCTACGAAGGTGAATTTGCCTCGCTGAAACACGAAAAAGAGGATGTGCGCGAAGTCCGCAGCGGCTTTGAATGCGGGGCTGCCTTTAAGAACTTCAACGATATCGCTGTCGGCGATGAAATCGAATGTTACATCTTTGAAAAGGGAAGTTGATTTGGTAATCAACCTTCTATAAAGGTAAGTGAAAGATGCCCTCAAATCTTCGTCTCCAACGAATTGCCGATCGAATCCGGCAGGACCTCTCGGAAATGCTGGTCACGGGTCAAATTCGCGATCCGCGCCTGACCGGTATTACCATCACGGATGTGAAAGTAGACCGTGAACTGGCCTATGCGGATATTTACGTTTCCGCTGTGGAAGGAAGCCAGCGCGCGCAGGAAATCCTGGACGGATTACAAAGCGCTTCCGGCTTCATCCGCCGCACGCTGGCGGATCAGATTGAATTGCGGGTCTTTCCGCGCCTGCGCTTCCATTGGGATCCTACTCCGGAGCGGGCCGACCGCATCGAACGCTTGCTGGCTTCCCTGCGCAGTGAAAACCCTCCTTTGAATGAAGCCAGTGAATCGGATGAGGATAACGACAATGAATGACCCCCAGACCCTGCTGGCAATCCGCCAAACTCTGCAAGCCGCCCAACGAATCCTGATTACATCCCATATCCGCCCGGATGGAGATGCCATCGGCTCGATGCTGGGGTTTGGATTGGCCCTCCAGCAGGCCGGTAAAGAAGTGGTCATGGCATTGAGCGATTCTGTACCGCAGAACATGCTTCATCTGCCGGGCAGTCGCGAAATCGTCCGCGCGCCTAAGGGTAAATTTGATACCTTCATCGTTGTAGATGCCGCCGATATTAAACGAATCGGGGCGGCATTCAATTCTCATCAACCGGATATTCAGATAGATCATCACGTAACCAACCCCGGCTATGCCCGCCTTAACTGGGTAGACCCCGAAGCGGTGGCGACGGCCGCCATTCTTGCTGAGATTTTACCTCAGCTGGGACTGGAAATTACCCGCCCGGTGGCTGAGGCCCTGCTCACCGCCATTATTACCGATACAATTGGTTTCCGTACCTCCAATATGAACCCCAAAGCCCTGCGCATAGCAGCCGATTTGATGGAAAAAGGCGCAAACCTGCCGGAATTGTATTACCGCGGGCTGGTGCAGCGTTCTTTTGAGGAAGCCCGCTACTGGGGTGTGGGTCTTTCCACCCTGCAAAAAAAGGGGCGCATTATTTGGTCAACCTTAACTCAGGCAGACCGGCGCACTGTCGGGTATAATGGCAACGATGACGCTGATCTGGCTAACTTGCTTTCCAGTATCAGTGAATGTGATATCGCCATACTGTTCAATGAACAAAAACACGATCACGTTAAGGTTTCATGGCGCGCCCAACCGGGGTGGGATGTCTCCAAACTGGCGGCCCAGTTTGGCGGCGGTGGTCATCCGGCCGCCGCAGGGGCAGAAATTAACGGCAGTTTGGAGGAAGTCCAGGCCAAAGTGTTGGCGGCTACCGAAGATTTCATAAGCAGCAATCCAACCTCCTGACGAATAAGGGGAATGATTTCTAGGCAAGGAATTGCATAAGATGAACGATAATACAAACCCGAATAACACCATCTCAGGCGTGCTGGTAGTGGATAAGCCCGTCGGCTATACCTCCCATGATATCGTCCAGATCATCCGGCGGGGAACGGGCATTCGCCGGGCGGGTCATACCGGCACTTTGGACCCGCGCGCCTCCGGTGTGCTGGTCGTCCTCTTGGGCCCGGCCGTACGGCTTTCCGAATATGTTTCTGCCTCAGACAAGCGTTATCAGGCAGTCATTCAACTGGGTACCACTACCGATACCTACGACGCCGATGGACAGATCCTGACCAACAGCCCGGTCAATATTACGGAAGAGCAATTTGTGGCAGCCTTGCAGTCCTTTATCGGGGAAATCGAACAGGTACCGCCGCCTTACTCCGCTGTGAAGGTGAAAGGCCGCAAAGCCTATGAGATGGCCCGCGAGGGCGAGGACATAGACCTGCAGCCCCGTAAAATTACGGTTTACAGTTTAGAATTGCTGGAATGGGCACCGCCCGAGGCAGTGATTGATGTCTATTGCTCAAGCGGCACCTACATCCGCTCTTTGGCCAACGATTTAGGCAAAATGCTGGGATGCGGAGCGCATCTGGTCGGACTTCGGCGCACCAAGAGCGGCCGTTTTACCCTGCGGGATGCCGTCCCGCTGCGGAAGTTGAAAGAGGCCTTTGAACATGGCAACTGGTATCAATACGTCATACCGGCAGCCGAGGCCCTTTCAGACTGGCCGTCGGTGGATTTGACCCCCGAACAGGTAGATGCCGTGCGGCACGGCCACCGTATACCGGGCCAGGCCGGCATCGGCAAGATGGCACGCGGCATCAGCGAACAGGGAGAGTTAATCGCTTTGCTGGAATTTGACCCGGCTACCAGCGAATGGCAGCCCAAAAAAGTGTTTTACCAGTAGCCGGCAGCCAGATCGTTTCCCCCTGCAGGCTGACCAGAAAATCCACACAGCCGTTTACAGGTGATCATGCAGCATTATTCCTCCATAGAAGACGCTCCACAAAAGCCCGTCTGGCTGACCATTGGGGTATTCGACGGCGTCCACCTCGGACATCAAGCCATCCTGCGCCGGCTCGTAGAAGGTGCCCGCAGGGATTCGGCAGCCAGTCTGGTGGTCACCTTTCATCCTCATCCGGCCGTCGTTCTCGGTAAAATTGACCACCCTCGTTATCTGACCTCCCCCGAAGAACGCGCCAGACTGCTGGGAGAGAGCGGGGTAGATATCGTGATTACCCTGCCCTTCACCCTGCAAATGGCCTCCCTCAGCGCTGAAGAGTTCATGCAGCAACTTTCCTCCCGATTTCAAATCAGACAGTTGCTGGCCGGCGCAGATTTTGCCTTAGGTAAAGGCAGAGAGGGTAATCTCGCCCGTCTGCGCCAGATCGGCGAAACCATGGGCTATGGTCTGCAGGTGATTGAACCGGTCTTGCTGGAAGGTGAGCGGATTTCCTCCAGTTTGATTCGCGATTACTTACAAAAAGGGGAAGTGCGTCAGGCAGGCCGCTTGCTGGGACGCTATTATCGCATTCACGGGCAGGTCATTCACGGTGATGGACGCGGCAAACAACTGGGGTTTCCAACGGCCAACCTGGCATTCTGGGAAGAGCAATTGCTGCCGGCCGGCGGGGTATATGCTACCTGGGCATGGGTAAACGGCGTACGATTTCCTTCGGTGACCAACCTTGGCTTCCGGCCTACCTTTGACCAGCACAACCTGCGGCCTCATCTGGAAACCCATTTGCTTGACTTCCAGCACAACCTCTACGGTCAGACCGTTGAACTGGAATTTGTGCAGCACTTACGCTCGGAAATTCGTTTCGGTTCTGTGGAGGCGCTGATCGAACAGGTCAATCAGGACAAGAAAACCGCAAAGGAGGTACTCAACCATGCCCCCTAAACGAGAGGTCTATTTGCTCGACCCCAAAAACTTATCTCCGGAGACGATTGCCGTAACTTTTGCCAAAACCTCTCGTTCTCCCCAGCGGTTTATCGAAATCGCTGCCGAATTGACCGACGAAAAAAGCGCAGAATTTCACGAGAAGTGGGTGGTTGGTTATGGACATGCCTCGGTAGCCGAACACGCCGTATTGCACATTGCGGTTGAAAACATTTCCCGTCTGGCAGTCGAAAGCCTCGAATCCTGCCGGCTGGCATCCTACACGGAAAAATCCACCCGCTATCAGAAATGGACGAAAGAAGATTATCATCTTCCGGCCGAACTGGAAAACCATCCGCTTCGAGCCCTCTACGAGGAAACGATTTTGGGCTTGTTTGAAGCCTACGAAGAAGCCCTGCCCAAAGTCCGTGCCCTGATTCAACAGCAGCATCCCGCCCGCGAGGGGGAAAGTGAAAACGCTTGGGAAAGGCGCATCCGCTCAAAATATGTAGATATTGCCCGCTTTTACCTGCCGGCCGCCGCACTGGCCAATGTCGGTGTGACCATCAACGCCCGCGCCCTTGAACATACCCTTACGAAAATGCTCAGTCATCCCCTCAGCGAAGTAAGGCAGGCAGGTGAGGAAATGAAAAACGTGGCACAGGCCTGTGTGCCGACCTTAGTCAAATACGCCAACCCCTCACCCTATTTACAAACCGCCCGCCAGCAATTGCGAACACTGAGCGACCAGATGACGAGTAATACTCTGCCGGCCGATTGGTGCAGCCTGATTTTTTGGGACAGGGAGGCGGAGGATCACATCCTGGCTGCTGCCCTTTACCGATTTTTCTCCACTGACTATACGCATTGCTTGCAGACGGTCAAACAGGCTGATCCTGCCCTGCGCCGCCAGATTGCCGAAATCCTGCTGGCTGGGCTGGAAAAACACACCATTCCCCTGCGCGAACTGGAATATTCCACGTTCATCTTTGACCTGTATCTGGATCAGGGAGCCTATTTCGAATTGAAACGTCATCGCATGATGACTCAGACCGCCCAGCCGCTCTCCACCCATCTTGGCTACGCCATTCCTCGCGGAATTGTGGAAGCAGGTTTGGAACAGCATTTTCGGCAAGCCATGCGGATGGCC
The DNA here is from genome assembly GCA_003448875.1 of Anaerolineaceae bacterium. GTDB lineage: Bacteria > Chloroflexota > Anaerolineae > Anaerolineales > Anaerolineaceae > Bellilinea. The sequence goes on along the minus strand of DLXG01000039.1, from coordinate 242 downwards.
CACAAGACCTATCAACAACTGGTCAACTACAACCGCGATGTAGCCGCCTACGTAGTGCCAAACGCCTACAACCGTCGGGTGTTGCTGCAAATGAATCTGCGTTCAGCCGATCATCTGATCGCTTTGCGCAGCGCGGATAATGCTCACTTTTCGTTGCGCCGCGTCGTTCAACGCATGGCCGAACAAATCCAATCGGCCATGCCGTTATTCGCCCCCTTGCTGCGGAACAACCCCGCCGAAAC
>DLXG01000066.1 GCA_003448875.1 Anaerolineaceae bacterium | reverse complement strand
GGGGCAAGCCGGTATATATTGAAAAACGCGATCCCCACCGATACAGGGGCGTATTGGCTTCTACAATGACCGGAGAACCTTTCACATTTTCCTGCATCCAGCGAATTGCCCGGTAATCCTGACTCAAATCCATCATTCGCCCCTGGTCGGAATACTCTGCAGTCCGCATAAAGGCCATCCCGTCCAGACCATGTGGGGCAATGCTGCTCATCCGGTCGCGAACTTTTGCCGCACCTGCCATTAATGGGTACAACAATGCGGCAACCAGCAAAGCGCTCAGGGCAAATTGCCACAATGGTTTCCAACCGGATTTCCATTCCCGCTCCACGGCCGGCAGCAACCAACCCGCCGCCGCAGCCGATCCAATCGCCAGCAAATTCCAGGCCTGCAAATAAAACTTAAAGACGGTGTTCATCCGGCCAATATCACCCACCAGCACAATTACTTCAACCATCAAGGTCAGTGTAACTCCGGTGCCGATTAGAAACAAAACTGCCCGCTTTGCGTCCGGCTGACCCGGTCGCAACAGTAAAATCAGACACCACACCGCCAGCGTCAGGGCATAAAAGGCAATTTCGACACCCAGTGAAACATTCAACAATACCACGGCCAGCAGGTAAGCCGTCAATCCGCTAAAGATCCAGAACCGCCACGGGCGCAGTTTTTGTAAGGCAGAAAGAGGTGTATTTGCCATCCAGTTGATCGTTTCGTAAATTAGCCACGATGCAATCACAAAGAAGAACAATCCCCAATGGGTCAGGTACGAGGCAACCGGTGAGCGGCTGCCCTCCCATAGTTGGACACTGCCGTAGCCCTGCGCATACCATTGCGAATAAGGCGCAAACAGCAAGAAAGAGAGTCCCGTCAACAACCCGCTCGCTCCCAACGCCATCAACAAGCGCTTCAACCAGTGCGTTACACCCCCCGGATGAGCATCCCGATCATACCCATAGCGGAAGGCTGAGTAAAACAATGCAGAAATTCCCAGACCAAGATAGGTCGGCATATCCCAGGTATTGGTCGGTCTCAGAACGCCAATGATTAGCCCGCCTGTCAGCATTGTCAGCAGAAAAGCTACAACCGATTGACGATGAGAGAAACCCCAACGCCACTTGCCAAACACGATGGATAAACACCAGCCAAGGGCCAGCATCGTCAAAGGCAGGGCAAACAGGTGAGCATGTGGGTCAGCATATAAAAACGTAAAGAAGGGGAACTCCGTAATGGCTTCGCCGGGTAAAGCGCGGCTGGGTATCCAGTACCAGTCGCCGGTACTGTACGGCAATCGCGCCCCGCCCAAAAAGCGGGTAAGCCCCTGCACCGTCCAGGAAAGTTTCAAGAAAAAGTTTGCCTCTTCCAAAGAGGAACCGCTCATGGCAAGTCGCATTAAGCCATGCCAGATCATTCTGGCTGTTCCCAAATTCCCTAAAATCAATGCCGCAATGGCTGATGCAAGACCTACCCAAAGCGGTTTTCCCAACAAAGTCCATCCCGCCTTCCCATCAGCAGAATGGTTGACCTCTTTATGGAAATGAGCGGCAATATTCCAACCGGCGCTGAATGCACCCAAGGCAAAAACAGCAAACATGGTCGGCAGGATCAGGTTATAGGCAATCGAAGGGACAATCCCCAGCCACTTGGTCGGAACACCAACCAGCACAAACCCGTAATAATAGTAGTTGATGTAGCCGCCGCTGAACCACGGGTTGTAAGGGGGAAAGATGGTGCTCTTCAATACAGCATTGAAGTAAGCAAAATCCATCGGTTTTTCACCGCCAAACGCCGGATGCCACAAATCCGGATTCCCAATCCGAATGAGGCTGAAAAAGACAAAAAACGCCAGCCCAATCAGTTCAACACGGAGGTAGTATTGCTTACGCTCTCGAATTTCTTCGATTAAGCTCTGTCGCTGCCAGAAAGCTGCTGCTCCCCCCACAAGCGCCAGAATCACAAATACGATCGTGATTGTGGTGCGTTCAAATGGGATACCATATGAGCCAGCCAGCCACACTCCCCATGATAAAAACAACAAACCGGCAATTTTACTTAGCGGATAGCCTCGATCTGGCAAGCCCATCATGGCTATGCGCAAAATTGGATATACCAGCCAACCCAACAGACTGATTACCAGATACCAGACCAGCCAACCCAGCAGCGGAAAGCGGTTTAACGCACCATTGCTGTCGAACAGTTCCGCCCAGGTGCCGCCGCTGCGCTGGCGGGCCAGCAGATGATCCGGCAGCATCAAATCCGCCGGATAAGAAGGGGCTCTGCCGGGCAACAAGTGAATAACCCCCGATAAATTCACCCCCTTCAAAAGTCGGGCAGTTTGCAGTGGGTTGTATTCATCGCTCTTTTTGAAAATAAACACCTTCGGGTGATCGTATACCGTAAAGGCCTCTTCCGCAAATTGGGTGTTGATTTCTACCCCTCCCAATTTCGGGTTGGATTGAAATACAGCTACCAGTTCAAAACCTAACTGGCCCTCAAACATGCCGGGTTGCGCCACACGGTAACACCATAAAATTTCTTTTTCCGGCGGGCATCCCAGCAGGTACCGGTAATATGCCGTCGTCAGGGGGTAGCGTTCCGGCAAACGGGTGGTAGTACCCCATTGCCGGTTGGACGAGATGTAGATGTAATCCGCCCGATTGAGCAGGTCAATCATCCGCTCTCGCTTTTCCACATTATCATCAGCGTACAAATCGAGGTTCAGGTCACGTGGATATATCCCCCCATACGGGTCATATCCATCCAACCGCAAGGGCAGGCCATCGTCCCATGCGGTTTCATTGACGCCGCTGGCCGGGTAAAAAGCAATCTCCGCCTCTCCCTCAACCAATTCCATCTGGATTGCATACGTATGGCCTGCCATGACCTCAATGGGTGGATTCAATATAAAACTGACCCGTTCTCCTCGTCCATCCAGTCCCTCCGGGACAAAATCATCCGAAAAAGTCATGCTTCTGAGAGGCTGACCGGCCACACTACGGTCATACACCTCAACCTGCAACGTCTTTGTCCCCGCCACTGCGGCACGGTCCACCAATCGGTAAAAGGCAATTTCGCTCAAACTACCCGATTGAAAAGGCTGGAAAGTAATTTCCAAAGGCCGGTTTGGACGAAGCGCTTCCGTCCAATCTGGTAAGAGTTGTTTAAACGTTCCATCATCGCTCAGGATAATAACTGCACCTGCGCCTTGCAAAGATAGGGCTGTTTCAGCGCCGTCAAATCGAACGGAGAGCGTGTATAACTTTCCCGCTTCAACCACTAGCGGAAAATCCAGCACAACCCGGTGAGGTCCGGGTTGTTTATCTTCAAAGGTTTGAATCAGTGTTCCCAACCCTCTGGCGGCATTGGGATTCCCAGATTCCTGGATGCTGACAAACAGTGTTTTGGGATTTTCGTTGAGGGTCAGGTCGTGAATCGAATCGAGATATACTTCGGTAATTGTTCCGCTTTGTAATGCTCGAAAACTGGTATGCAGTGGTTCGTTCCGTTGCAAAACCACCAGTGAATTAAAAGCCAGCGGTTGATGAACCTCTTGGGTTGGAGTGCGGATTGATACATTGACCGCCCCCGGCACATTTTGATAAATCCAACGCGACGCTTCCACCCGGGTTACTGGTCGGGTGTATATGCCGTCAAAAGCAATAGCCCAGCCGGCTGTCAAACCTAAAACCAGAACACTTAAACCAATTACCCCCCATCGGCCAATACGGGCTTTGCCCCCAATTTTAGTTGTTGCTTGGTTTGCCTTATCCCACAGTGAGGATAACGTCCAACCGGCAGCCATCGCCAAAATGGGATAAATCGGCAATTGGTAACGCATGGTGGGATTACCTTGTAAGGATTGCCAGATGAAAAAGAACATCGTCCAAACCCACACTGCCGTAAATGGCTGGGCAAAACGGTTTTTGATCATCTGCCAGCCCATCCAGAGCATGCCAACCCATGCGATTATCCCCATTGGCAGTCCCATCCCCCACATCACCATATTCTCAAACGAGAATGTGATTGGTCGGCGAGCCCATTGTAAGGCAGGTGGAAAGTCTACGTCTCCACCGGTTTGGGCTAATAAACTTTTTAAATTTTCCACCCAAAGGGGGTTTGGCAAGATATTCCAGATTTGCGGCCCCTGAAAAGCATACGGCTGGAACAGGCGGAAAATCAAAAAGGCACTCAAACCGCCTGTCAGTAAACCGATCAATAGGGTAACCGATGAAAAAGATTTCCCCTCGCCTTTAATGGACTTCCAGAACAATACAGCCGGAAGAAGCAGTGCCACTACCCCGACATGAATCTTGGATGCTGCCGCTAACCCCGCTGCCGCCCCAAAAGCCGCACAAATTGCGTATATTCTCCAATCCTTTTTTTTCCACCACCGTGCTGGAGGTAATAGTTGAACGGGCTTTTCCTTTAGGGTGGCAAGCCGAACTGCGAAATAGACCGCCAGAGTCGAAAAGAAAGTAGCAAAAGAATCGGTGGTATAAAAGTGCGCTTGCTGAATCTGAAGCACTGCCAGCGCAGAAAAAGCCGCGCCCAGTATTCCCGTAACCTTGCCCCACAGTCGTTCTCCAATCAGAAAAACCAACAGAACCGTTAATAAGTCGAAAAAAGCACTCAGGCTTCTGCCAACCGCAAGGACTTGTTCCCAGCCACTGCCGGAATAGACCCACTCACTGAGGTAGCGAGTCAGCAAGACCGGCAAAGTGCCATAAACAAAAAAACGGTGGCCGACATTGTGAGGATTCAACGTTGAAGCCGCTGTATCAAAATATTCAGCCAGACTGTGAACCGGTTTTAGATCAGCAGTAACCCACACCAGAAAACGCTCATCAGGGTGAAGAAATTGTCCCTGCCCCCAATCCAAACCGTTGAATCTTAAAAATAGACCCACCAGCAGTACACCGAATAACACAACATCTAAAAGCCAGCTCAAACGCACCGTTCCAACAATGAGCCGGCTTTGAACTTTCTTCGTTGTTGAGACGCCCTCAGTCATGGTTGCTCAGTTCCATCTTCTGACCCGGCAGGCGGCACAAAGTAAAGCAGAAAATCCTTTCCCTCTAATTCAACATCATAGAAGTATAACCAGCCGTTCGGGTACATCTCCTGCAGTTTATGCACAGCGTCTTCATCACGAGGATTGATAATGAATAACTTGGCTCGCTTTTCGCTCAGCGTTGTTTCAAACTGATCCGGCCACAAGGCGTAATCCTTCATCGGATAACCGGCATTAATTCCCACCAGCCGCGTATCTACCCAGTGGGGGTAAGGCACCACATAGGCAGTATCCGGGTTACCCTGTGATTCGCTGAAACCGCGAATCACCGCCCCTATCTGCGAGGTATTCCATGCTCCTGCCATAAACTGCCGGTCGAATTGCCGGAACACCAGATCGAAATTGGCCGACCCGATCAAAAAGAGTAACAAAGCGGATAGAGCAATAGGGATTAACCGCCGAAAGCCAGTTGAATAGCGGCGCTCAATAGAACGTACCACTGCATCTAAACCTACTGCTGCCAGGATGAACACCGGAATAATCGCTCCCCCGCTGCGGTTGAGGGAGGGATTTTCCTCCGGAAAAGCCAGCGAAAGAATGGAGGGCATCATCAATAAGGGGATAGACACCAAAAGAAACAAATCCAGCCAGTGGCGCTGCCGGATGTAGCGGATGAAAACCAGCGCACTGCCAAGGAAAAACAAAGCCGCACTCAACACATCCAGCGCCGGCCGGTTGGGTATGGAGTGAACCCAGATATTCCCATTTTTGTAAAAGAACATGATCATGGACTTCCACAAATTAGTCAGGAAGATCACCCAAATCGGCGCAGGATAGGTTGTTTCAGCTTCACCCAGGCGGGTCAAAGCCCGGTAAGCAAACATTTGCGGGTCGCTGAGGGCATAACGCAGCAATGGCAGAAACACCACCAGCGAGATAACCGCCAGTAAAACGAGACCAATGATTGCTTCTTTGCGGTTGCCCAGCGATTGGCGATGGAGCAGGTAAATCATCACCGCCGCAACGACCACCAGCGGTACCAGGCGGGCCGGACTGTAGCCGTGCAAACCCAATCCAAGGAAAATTCCTGCCCAAATAAAGTCATTTCTGTTTCGGTATTTCAACCCTTTAATCAAAAAATAAAGTGTCGGCGCCGCAAACAAAGGATAAAGCGGAAACCGAAGGCCAATCCGGGCGATGACATTTGGCCAATAAGCAACCCCCGCCAGCAGCAAAGCAAACAAAGCCACCCGCTTACCGCCTATTTCCTTCCCCAGCAGATAAATAAACGGTAAAGTCAATACACCCGCCAGGGCTGTGCCGATTTTCAGGCTCATAAAAGAAAGTTTTGTGCCCGCCACAATCGCAATCAGGGCGGTCAAATACATTTGAATCGCCTCGCGGCCGGTATTGCGCGGGAAAAAGATAGCCGTCTGACCCTGCAGGACGTCCGCTACATCCATAAGTTTTTCGGCATGGTCGCTGAACATTTCACCGGGCACTTCACTTAACCGGTAAAAACGAAAGAACACCACCAGCCCAACCGCAAGCAATATCAGTACACTCCATGGGGTAATTCGCAAAATCACTTGCGGTCTACGCAAAAATGTTTGAATTTTGGCTTTCAGGCTGATCCGAGAAGCGGGAGGAAGATAAAAAGCCGCCACAATCGCCGCTGTGCCTGCCAGCCAAAGCGTCAAATTCAGGGTGGTAAAGCGGTTTCCACCAAAAAAGATAAAGGCTAGCAGTAATAAAGGTATCGAGAGCAGCAGCGGATTCCGATTAACGCTAACTGCCATAGCAGCGCCTGGTTGTTCACCATATTCTGGGAGCAGCCATTCGTTTGAGATCCATGCAAAAATAAGTGCAGCGGCTGCCAGACCATAAAATACCAAAGCAACCGTTACTTCTTGTCGTGGAGGCTCGAGATAGGATTGCCCCGCCACTGCCAGAATAAAAGCCAGTAAGGTACGCCAGCCTATAGGCAGGCTTGTCCTCTCTGTGGTCAAAGCAGGAAAAACAACCGGTTCAACCTTTTCTTTAACCTCTGCTTCCTGCTCAATATCCTCGACAGGGAGATTCACCTTTTCGGCCCCTGCTACCTCGGGCTGGACACTAACCGGTTGATGGGTTGAAAGTGCCGGTGGTTTGCCT